>DBMK01000265.1 GCA_002298885.1 Anaerolineaceae bacterium UBA700 | reverse complement strand
TTTCGAGCTGCTGCGCAGCTCGAAACACGCAATTTTTAATTAATTCGGCGGCGGAGGAGAAGCTCGAAGATCAGGAGCATCATTAAGCTTTCGACCAGCATGAAGGGGCTGATCACTTCGAGGCTGGTCCTGGCGGCCAGGATGCCGGCCAGCCAGGGCAGCGCTGCCACCCCAATCCCGGCGAAGGCGACCTGCATGCCGATGGCATTAGGGGCCAACCGGCTGCCTAACAGGGTGGGGGTTACGGCGATGAGGGTGGGGAAAATCGGCGCCATGGCAAACCCCAGCAAGGCCAATCCCAAAAATCCGACCCATTCCTGAGGGGACCACCACAACAACGCCGCGCCGATGAATATCCCGGCGAATGCGGCCCGCATCGAGCGCACAAAGCCGATCCGGTCGATCACAACGCCCAGCACCAGGCGGCCAACGGTAAAGCTGGCCCAAAAAAGCCCGGTCCACCAGCCAGCGACGATCTCGGAGATGTGGCGTCCGATAGTGAACAGGCTGTAGGCCCAATTGCCTGCCGTCATTTCAGAGCCCGTATACACAAAGAAGAGCGCCAGGGCCAGCCAGACCGCCGGGACAGCCAGGGTCGCAGCCAGGCTGACCGGTTCGGCCGGCTTCATCATTTCAGCGCCGGCCTCGCTGTTGTGGCTGTTCTCCCAACGAGTGAGGCTGATCAGGATGAACCCGACCACGACCGCCTGGATGACCGCCATGATCTGGTAACCGACACGCCAGGACTGCCCAACAGACAGCAAGAACGCCAGGCAGATTGGCCCCAGCGTGGCGCCAATGCCGAAGCTGGCGTGCAGCCAGTTGACCAGCATGGCGCTGGAGCGGGCGGCCATGAACCGGTTGAGCGAGGCGTCGATGGCACCGCTCCCCAGGCCGCTCAGCAGCCCGAAGAACAACA
Organism: Anaerolineaceae bacterium UBA700; assembly: GCA_002298885.1. Next base: position 4,004 of record DBMK01000265.1, on the reverse strand, counting down.
CCCATCCCCAGGTGGGAGAAAGCGCCAGGCCCAAAAAGCCGACTCCAAAGACCAGGGCTGAAATCAGTAGAAAGCGGCCGAATCCGGTGCGATTGGCAACCTGGGCGCTGAAAAAGCTGGCCAGGGTGTAGCCGATGGTGCTGACCAACAGATATTTCCCGATTTCATCCAGGGGCAGGCCGAACTCGGTATGCATAGAGGGCCAGGCTGCGCCCAAATAACCCCCCGGCAGGCCCAGGACGATGAATTGGACGTATGAAAGAAGAATCAGCGGCAAGGCCGTACTGCGGATGGATAGCGAAGATACTTTCACGATCCTGCAATTATAGCGGAAAATTTAGCTGCTCTTTTTTTAAACGTAAAACGTGAAGCGTGAAACGTGATAAAGGCCATTCACGTTTCACGCTTCACGTTTTACGTCCTCAAAATTGTGAGGACCTCAATTTAACCTAACGAACGATTAGTTTGTTGGAAAAATGGGCGGCTTGGGGGGGTTGCCGGCGCGGGACCAGAAGAGGTTGAGGGCGGGACCGGGATCGACTTTATAGTTGATGCGGTAATGGCCCAGGATATGGTTGGCGTCGATGGGGATATTCCAGCGGGCGGCAATGTCCTCAACCAACACCTTGAAGGCGGCAATCTGCGCGTCCGGGTACTCTTCCCAATAAGAATATCCGGAGAAAGAGCGCAGGTAATCCTCGAAATAGGTCCCGGGGGCAGTCGGAGCCGGGATGTGGCCGCGGTTGACCAGCTCGATGCCGATGGAGCGGGTGTAGGGCTCGGTGAGAGAGCCGTCTTTGCCGTAGCAGATGGGGCAGGAAGGCAGGCAGTTAGCGCGCTGGCCGTTGCAGTTGACGTGCAGGGCGGCCAGCCTTTCCGGCATCACCTGGACGACCTTTCCATCCCGGTCGATGATGTAATGGGAGGCAGCGCCCTTATCCTGGCGGAAGGCTGCCAGGCTGGAGGTCAGGTCGCCCACGGTGTAATGGGCAACGACGGCCTCAGGCTGGTCGGAGCCGAAATAATTGCACGAGGGCGACACGGAAAAACCGGGCAGTTTGGCGCGCGCTTCGGCACTCACGTCCGGTTCGAACGTGGCCTTGGAGAGGGCCAGGCCGCGCGCCGTCGGATCGGAAGGCAGGCTCTGGCAGATGGTCAGCAACTGGTGCACGTTATCCTCGGAGGCCGACACGGTTGGCTGCGGGCTGGCGCCCACCACAGGTTGGCCTGAAGAGGCCACCGGCTTCACCATGGCGGTAATTACATCGGAAAAAGGCCGGTTGTAGCCGGTCAGATTGGGATAAATGCGGGCGTTGGAATACGGGTAGACCCGCGGCAGGTGGTAGCGGTCCGGGTCGTTCGGCTTGACGACCAGGTCCGCACGGGTATTGCCGGCCACGGCAAAGTCGTATCCGGCCGCCTGGATCATATCGACGCCAGCTTTAGCCGGGATGGAATCGAACGGGAAGGCAAACCCCAGGGCGGTCTGCCCGGTCTTTTCGAGCAATATTTTGCGCGACTGCTCGGCCTCGTATTTTATTTGCAGGGCGGTCAGGGTTTTGAAATCCGGGTGGAAGAGCCCGTGCGAGGCGATCGAAATCACGCCCTGCTCGGCCCAGCGTTTGAAATCGTCCCAGCAGAAGTATTTGTCCCCCTTGCATTCATCATGGACGACGGTGTCGTTCGAAAGGATGAAGAAAATTGCCGTGAAGCCGTACTTCTGAAGGGTGGGAATCACCACGTCGTTATAATTGGGACGCTTGGCGGTGCCAACATCAAAGGTGATCACGACGGACTTCTGGGGGAAAGACGCTTCGCCATTGAGGTAAGCTACAAACTCTTCAGCGCTGAGCGTGTGGTAGCCGTTGGCTGCCAGCCAACTCATCTGGTCGGCAAACCAATCCAGCCTCATCTCCACCTGGTCGTTCAGACGGAACTCGGGGTCGTGGTATTCGATAATCGGAACGCGGGCAGTCGGGATAGCAGTGGGAGTAGCCGTGGCCGTCGGAGCGGGAATATCGGTCTGGGTGGGAGCGAGGGTTGCGGACGGGGCCAGGGTTGCGCTTGGGCTGGGAGCGGCCGTTTCGGTGAGCGTGGGGGTTGCTGTCGGAGCTTCAGTAGGGTTACTGCAGCCGGACAGGACGATCAGGATTACGCAGATGGTAAGGATTTTTCGCAACAATCGGCAGCTCCTGGGCATTGGAATTGGACGCTCCAATTATAATGCCCTTAACGTGCCGCTCAGACGACGCCTTTGACGAGCGAATAGACCAGCGCCGATATCAGACCGGTCGCTGGAATGGTCAAGACCCAGGCGATGGCGATTTGGCCGGCAACTCCCCAGCGCACCTTGTTGATGCGCTCGGCCGAGCCGACCCCCAGGATGGCCGAACTGACCACCTGGGTGGTGCTGACCGGGCCGCCGAGCAGGCCGGCGGTCAAGATTACGCTGGAGGAGGCGATCTGCGAGCAAAAGCCGTTTACCGGGCGAATCTTGTAGAAGCGGCCGCCCAGGGTGCGAATGAGCCGCCAACTGCCGGTAACTGTGCCAAGGGCGATCGCCAGGGCAGATACCGCGATCACCCAGGGCGGTATGCTGAAGGTATCGACGGCGTGGGTCGCCACCAGGGCCAGGGCCAGCATGCCCATCGTTTTCTGCGAGTCGTTGGCGCCGTAGCTCAGCCCAAGCGCAAGCCCGGTGACTACCTGGCCGTTGCGGAAAAACCAGTTGACCCTGGGCGAGGCTCTGTATGACAGCAAGTAAGTGATGCGGGTGATGATAAACCCGACCAGCAGTCCCAGGAACGGGGCCGAAAAAAGAGCGATCAGCACTTTCAAGATCCCGCCGGTCTGGATGGCCTGAATTCCGGGCCCGACGATGACCGCCCCCACGAATCCCCCGACCAGGGCGTGGGAAGAACTGCTGGGGATGCCGAAGAACCAGGTGAACAGATTCCACAGGATGGCGCTGGTCAGCGTGGCCAGGACTACGGCGGCGGAAATATCCTTCGGGGAGACGATCCCCTGGCCGATGGAATGGGCAACGGCCACACCAAAGATGAACGGGCTGATGGTCTCAGCCACGGCAATCAGCGCCAGGGCAACGCGCGGCGACAAGGCGCGCGAGGAGATAATCGTGGCAACGATGTTGCTGGAATCGCTGAAACCGTTGAGGTAGCCAAAAACCAACGCCAAAAGGATCAACAAGCCGATTACGAACATTGCGGATCAGCTCATCTTCATAATGATGTCGGAAATGACGTTGGCGGCGGTATCTTCCCGGTCGGCAGCGTTGCTTAGGTGGCGGTAAATCTCGCGCACCTTGAGCACGTTCATGACATGTTTCAGATTCTTCGAACCGCGGAAAAGGTCGGCAATGGCCTCGCGGTACACCTGCTCGACCCGGTTTTCGAAGGCCTTGGCGCGCTGGGCGTGGTCTTGTGCGACCGAAAGGTGGTTATCCTGCAGGCGCTCGACCGCCAGCTCAATCTCCTGAGCGGCCTCAAAAAGCAGCGAAGCCATGCGCGCCATGTATGGGGTGGGATCGACGTCCAGAATTTCCATCTCGTCGACCGTGGTGTTGGCGTAATCGAGCACGTCATCGATCTCGCGCGAAAGGCTGAAGATATCTTCCCGGTCGAAAGGGGTGACAAAGGTGCGCATCAGCTCTTCGATTACCACCCGGCGCACCTCGTCGGCCTCTTTTTCGGTGGAAGCGATCTGGCGGGCGCCGTCCTTGGTGCGCTTGACCATGTAGTTCTTGAGCTGCTCCAGGCCCTTGACGGTCAGGCCGGTCTGCTCGACCAGGAGCTGGAGGAATTTATTCGGCTTGGGTTTAAAAATGTTGCGCAGACTCATGCTCTCGGCCTCGACCTTTTGCTTAGCGTATTCGATGCGATGCAATTATTCTACCAGCTTATTAACAAATTGTTAATAAAAACTTGGTTAATGTCGGACAATCAATCCCATTTTTTTGGGTGTTTGTGGGCGGCTGCGCCGCCCAC
>DBMK01000155.1 GCA_002298885.1 Anaerolineaceae bacterium UBA700 | reverse complement strand
GGGGTGAGGTTCTGGTTGATCGCGAGGTAAGTAAATTACCCAATTAAGTTATCAAAAACCATAAGTCGTCACTACGATTCTTGTCTCCTTTAATGATCCCCGTATGCTTCATCGAACTGCACCGTCACGTTGCTGAACCCAAGCGTCAGCAGCACCTTTTGCAGCTCGAAGGCAGCCCGGTCCTGGGCCATCTTGATGATCTGTTGGTCTCTAGCCGACTTTTCGGCGATCTTCTGCAGGTTCGATTGGGCTTCCATAACCATGGCCGGAAGCTGCGTGCCGCATAACTGCGAAATGATCGAGACGTCGTCGTGCACCACCCGGCTGCGCTGCGTGTCCAGCTCCACGTGCAGGATGCGCGCCGGCGGCAAGCGCAGCGTAACCGCCGTCTCGGCCGGAACGCCACTGCCGCCGAGGATGATATCGCTCGCGCTCAACTGCTGCAGGTCAACCCCGGCTGTGACGGTGAAATAGCCCAGGTAAGTCAGGCTCTCCTGGCAGGCCCCCTCAACGCCCCACATCTTCGAGATATCCTGGTCGTTGGCCAACACCATCGAAATCGTCTCCAGCCGGGATTGGTTGTGGATGGCATCCAGTATGACCGGCCCGGTGAAGGTCACCGTGGTGGGCGTGGTGATGACTTTTACGTCAGCCGATGGGAACCCCTGGGCGATCGATTTGACGCCGAAAAAGGCAAGCGTAGCAATAATCGCCAGCAGGAGAAGAATGAGCAGGTATCGTTTCATAGCAGGCCTCCTAACGGTGCCTTTCCTTTGTACCACATCCAATAGTTTATAACCCTACTGACCCGCCTACGATACCTCTTCAGCTTTGTAAGCCGTTTTTGGCACAAATATTGCAACCAATTTAACGTCGACGCAAATTTTCATAAACCGCGTCACGGTTCAGAGTGAGGTGTGCAAATGGCCTCAAGATCGTTTCCCCCCGTTGCCGAAATCTTCCGCATCTTTGCTGCGTTTGCCGGTCAAGGTGAAAAGCTGGGCTTCACCCGTTCTTTCCGCGGCTTGAGTCTCAAACAGGGCGCCACCATCACCCGGGTCGAGGAGGGCAAGGTGTACCTGAAGTTCACCGACTGCCGCGCCTTTGCCTGCCCGGACGGCCCGGTCTACATCCAGGACCGCCGCATCTCCAAACCGGTGCGCGGCTCGTTTCACCTGGACAACTCGACCACCGGCGCCGGCGTGCTCTCCGAGCTGGGCTGGATGAAGCGCAAGTGGAAGGAGCGCACCTGCGACCGGGTGCAGCCCCGCACCACAGTGCACGTGGAGGTGGAATGCCGCAACCTGGAAATCCGGGGCAATGTGGAAAATATCTCCGCCTCGGGCATGGCGCTGCTGGTAAACAAGAGCCTCGTGGCGTGCATCGAAACCGCGCCCCCGGATAAAGTGCTGCTCGATTTCACCCTGCAGCCGGGCTGCGAATTCCACACCCTGGCCGCGGCGGTGGTCTACCGCCAGGCGGTCGGCTCCAACCTGATGCGCCTGGGGATCAAGTTCATCCCCTATTTTGAGGAGCTGACCTGCCTGAGAGCCTACGTGGCGCGGCGTAAAGCGGAGATCCTCGCCGAGCTGGGCCAGGATTACCGCGACAGCGAGTCCCTCAGCCAGGTGGCCAACCTATATTTTTAAAAAAATATGGTTTATTTCGGGCTGTTTCTCAGCCCGAAATAAACCATAATGCTTTTATCCTCCGGCCAGCCAGGCTCCATCCACCGGCAAGACGGCCCCGTTGACGAAGCTGGCTTCGTCCGAGGCCAGGAAGAGGATGGCATTTGCGATCTCGTCCGGCTCACCTACCCGCGGCATGGTCGCCAGGCTGGGCCCGAGCTGGGCGTAGCCAAACTCGGAGGGCATCCCGCCCAGGGGGATGCCGGTGTTCACCCCGCCCGGGCACACCGCCACGCAGCGGATGCCCTTCTTGGCGTACATGAGCGCCGTGTTCTTGGTCAGCCCCACCACCCCGTGCTTCGAGGCCGTGTAGGCCGCCCCGGCAAAGCCGCCGCCCAACCCCGCTGCCGAGGCCAGGTTGACGATCACCCCTCCGCCCTGCTCGAGCATGATCGGGATAGCGCGGCGCATGGTGTACATCTGCCCGTACAGGTTTACGCCCATCACCCGCTCCCACAGCTCGTCGCTCAGCTCGGCCACCGGCAGGAAGCGATCCATGATCCCGGCGTTGTTCACCAGCACATCCAGCCGCCCGAACTCGGCGACGGCAGTATCCACCAGCTTGTTGCAGTCCGCTGCTATCGCGACGTTGGCCTGCACACCGACAATTTTCTTACCCTGGCCGGAAAGCTCGGCCACCAGCGCGTCCAGGCGGGCCTGATCGATCTCGCCGGCCACCACTGAGGCGCCCTCGGCGACAAAACGCGTCGCCGTGGCCTTGCCAATCCCGGAACCCGCTCCGGTCACAATTACGACCTTATTCTCGAAGCGCATACAACCCTCCTGCATCAACACAATATCGGATATTGTTGATTATTATTGTATACAATTAAATCGGAGAGTCAATCATGAATTGTCATATTTGTGCTTGCTTTGGGGATTATTACGGCAGAATCAGTCGGCAATCAGAATCTAACGCTCACAAAAGAAGAATTCCAACCATGCCGGCTGGAATTCTTCTTTTTTTGGTAGGGCGGGTGGGGCTTGAACCCACACAGCATCTCTGCCGGAGGATTTTAAGTCCTCTGCGTCTGCCAATTCCGCCACCGCCCCACAGGTCTTATTTTACTTGAAGCGGCAGAGACGTCAAGGAGGAGGGATGATTCTTTAATCTATAAAACCCGTCTTTTTGGGCTTGACTTGTAAATCTGGCATGGTCATAATGAAAGCATCCTGCACAAATCAGCGGAGGGCAACATGCAAAAGTGGGAATATTGCGCCATCGTTGGCATCGGAAATGGATCAAATCCCCAGGGTTTGACTCCTCGCTACCCGGCCGTTTGGAATTTCACCGCAGACGGGCTGCGGATTGATGATCTCACGGAACCTGATGAAGTAGCAAATACGATTGCTGCGTTAGGTTTAAAGGGATGGGAAATGGTGGAATCGGTAAATATTGCCAGCGATGGAACTTATTCCATTTACTTCAAGCGGCCGATTGAATGATGACTATATTTTCTTTGCATACATCCTGTGAGTTTTATTGAACACAATCCCGAAGTTGCGCATCTCGTTCTGCATGCGCTCGTTGTCGGCGCCGATCTGAACGATGTCGCAGTGGTCGTAGCGGCCCTCGACCACGCTCTTGTACATCTCGCTGAATAGCACCGCCGTGCCGCCCAGGCCGCGGTATTTCTCCACCATGCCGGCGCCGTTGATGTTGATCCACTTGGTGCGGCGCAGCTCGCCCAGCACGTCGGCCCAGCCGAAGGGGAATAACCGGCCGCGCGTGCGCTGCAGGGCCGCCGAAATATCCGGGTAGGCGAAGAGGAACCCCACCGGCTCATCGTCCTTCATTACAATCTTGATCAGGCTCGGGTCGGCGAACCACAGGATCTGGTCGGCCAGGGTGCGGGCTTCGTCGTCGGTGAGCGGGGCGTTGCCAGGTGTGCCTTCGATGCTGGCGTTGTACAGCTCGCGCAGGCGCGGCACCAGGCTGCGCAGGTCGCTGCGGTGGGCGTAGCGGGCGATGTGCAGGCCGCGCTTCTCCTGCACCGCCCGGGCCACCTCGTGGATCTTGGGCGAGATCTGGATGCTGCGGTGCATGTAGCCCGACAGCGTGTCGCCGTCCGGGGTAAAGCCGGCGCCCTCGATGAAACCGGCGTAATAGTCCGGGTTGTAGGGGATGCCCAGGTCGGGGCGCAGCTCGAAACCCTTGACCAGCAGGCCCATCCCATCCAGGGCGGTGAATCCCTTGGGCCCGTAGATGCGCTCCAGCCCGCGCTGCCGGGCCCAGGCTTCGGCCGCCTCGAACAGGCCCAACGCCGCCTCGCGCCGCTCCTCGCACTCGAAAAGATAGAAGAAGGCGGTGCGCTCGTGGTTGAAGGCGTTGTAATTGCGATTCTCCAGTGCCGCCAGGCGCCCCACCACCTCCCCGGCGCCCTCTCCGTCCAGCGCCAGGAAGAACGCCGCCTCCGAATGGCTGTAGAAGGGATGGCGGCGCCGGTCGAGCATGCGCTTGGCGTCACCTTCCAGCGGCGGCACCCACTGCGGCGTTTGCTGGTAGATGCGGAACGGGAGATCCAGGAAGCGCTTAGCGTCGTGCTTATCGGAAGGATCGATCTGGATGATTTGCATAATATATTTCGCTCTTATCTGGTTTCAAGCAGCTTTTACGGACTCAAGTGAGAAGTCCATCGATTTCTGGGGCAGAAATAGCGTTACTACCGTCACAAAAGCCAAAGCTTTGGCAGCTACATTCAGAATGAGAAACTCTGTTGTGTAGGCAAAGGAAAAACTTAAGAATCCCCAAATTGCAAACACGAGAAACATACCGGCAATGGAAAAAAAAGTTAGCCGGGTAACCTTCATTAAGGGCGAAAGGAAAAGTAAAGATACTGTGGTGAGTTCGATTGAGAATAAAGGAATGAAATACAATCCGATGTAAAGTGCCGGGTTCTGTGGAATGGGGGGATAAACCCGAGTCATAACAACCAGGTCAAAAGGGAGTTCAAAAATCATTGGGCCGGCCATAGCGCCAGCAACCGCACTCCAAAAAGCTGCTTTTCCCCTGCCCTCGACATTTACAAAATAAATTACCAGAAAACTAATCGCTGCAAATGCAAGCGTAAATTTTGTAATCGGATTTTCAGGAGGGGTACCGATTAAATTATCCTGCTGCATTTGTAAAGCGTATACAGACGAATTCGCCAGGAATGTATTAATTGCCAGAATCCAAACAGCGACCTGTATTCCAGCCATTGCCCTGCCAGGTTGTTTTACCTTTAGCGATTTCTTTAATTTAAAGCCAAAAAAGGTGAAAACGCCCGCGATCACCAGCAGCACTACCCCTAAAATAATAGTGCTGTTTCCTGAGTAAGGAATCCACTCACCGAAGTATTTTTCCATTTGTAACTCCGGGTGCGTTATTATACTGAAGCCTCACCCCAGGCCCCTCTCCCGAAGCCTGAGAACAAAAACCGTTCTCA
>DBMK01000264.1 GCA_002298885.1 Anaerolineaceae bacterium UBA700 | reverse complement strand
CTTTAGCGGCCAAAAACCTTTTCTTATTTGAGCATGACCGGGGTGTAGATCCAGTAGCCGGGGGCAACCCAGAGAGAATACTGCATGGTGGTGCCCCACAGGCCGGTGTTGAGGGGGACGAGGCGCAGTTTGTAATTCCCGGCGGCGGGAGCGGTAAACTTGAGCTCGATGCCGGCGCCGAGGGCTGCGGATTGGCCGCTGGCCAGAACGTTTTGTCCGTCCGCGGTGGTCACGTTGAGCACGGCGGCCGCGCCGCCGGAGACTGATTTCACCCGCACCAGGTAGTTGCCCGCAGCGGGCACGGTGAAGGAAACCCAATCTGTGTCTCCGGCCGGGCAGAAGTTGTGCACCTGCGGCGAGGCCAGGGCCAGCACGCCCGCGGCGGCGGATGTGCCGTCCGAGGGCTGGACAGCGTCGTACTGGTCGGGGGTGCAAGCGGCGGCAATGGTGGTGCCGGTTTCTGGAACGGTGTCATACGATTCCACGTTCCCGGCGTAATCGATGCCGTGGATGGTGAAACCGTACTGGTGCCCGGCCTCCCCCTGGAAAAAGGCCTGGCGCGCCCAGCCGGGGATAGTGGTGTTCCAGAGCTGCCAATCCGTGCCGGCGGTCAGGTCTTTATACTTGATCTCTATATAGCGGATGCCGCTGCCGGTGTCGGCGGCGGCCCACGTCAGCCGGATGACGGTGGAGGTATTGGGGTCCGGGATGGGCGAATCCAGGCGGGTGGTGGGGGCGGTGGTGTCCGAGTGGAAATCAGTCAGCCAGGCCGTGCTGGTGAGACCGGCGCGGTTGGTGGCCCGCACCACCAGCGCCGATCCGTCGACCGTTCTGCCGGTCGGATCGAGAGTTGCGCTCCAGCCATCGGCGACGTTGGTGTCGCTGGCCAGCAGTTCCCAGGTGTCGTAGGCCCAATCTGGCGAGTGCCACAGGAAATCCACCTTTGCCATGCCGCTGCCGCCGTCGGCGGCCTGGGCGGTAATAGTAAGCGGGGTGGCGCCAATCCAGGCGGCGGCTGGCGCGGTGATCTGCACTGTCGGCTGGATGCCGCCGTACATTTTGAACGTATAGAAGAAGTCCTGGCATTTGTAGCTCTGAACGCTCGAACCGGGATAGCTCCAGGCTTTGATCTTGAGGTAATACTTGCCGCTACGGTGGAAAGTATAGGTGAGCAGCGAATCGCGCACCTGCCAGGGTACTTCGTCGTCGTTCTCGGCGATGACGCTCTTGCCGTCCGTGTCGAGCAAGTATATGTAGGAATCCAGGCTGGAGGCCGGGCTCAAGGTCTGGGCGTCGATGTCGAAATTAACCGTCTGGCCGGCGACGGCGTTGAAAGCATAAAATTCGAGGTCGGCGACCGGGCAGATGTAGCCGCTGACGGTCGAATTCATGGTCAGGAGCGTGGCCGTGGCGGCGGAATCGTTGGGGGCGCTCTCGGCGTATGTCGTGTCTGGACCGTCGGTATTGATGGTCACGTCGTCGATGCGCCAGCCGGGGTAAGCGTTGTCGGTAGCGTCCACCGTGTCGAAATGGAAGCGGACGCGGATGGTCTGGCCGGCGTAGGCGCTCAGGTTAATGTAGCTGCTGTATACCCACCAGTCTGCCGGGTCGTCCTGCATCTGGTAGACGTCAGTGAACGGACCGCCATTGGCGGAGACCTGCACCAGGCGCTGGTCCCAATAGGGGCCGGAGCTCTCGGTGTGGTTGAATTCTCTGAAGCGCAGATAAGCCGTGACTCCCTGCCCGATGGCGATGGGAGGCGAGGTCAGGTCGCTGCCGGTGACGGTGCTGGAGGCATAGCTGCCATCGCTGGGGTTGGTCCCGCTGCTGCTGGCGTTGGCGATCCAGAAGGTGTTGTTGGCGTCCTCGCCGGTGGCGTTGGACTTGCTCTGGCGCCACAGACCGCTGCTGACCCAATCGCCGACCCCGTTGTTCATACTGTCGCTGTAAGGCAGGGACTTGGGCGTGGGATTGGGCAGGCTGCCCGTCGCCACGCTGAAGGTGGCTGCGCCGGAGTCGGCGGTGCCTGCGGCGTTGCGGGCGGTCACCCTCCAGGCGTAGCTGCCCGCTGCCAGCGAGCCGGGCGACCAGGCCGTACTGCGCAGCCAGGGCGAAGTCAGCTTGGCCAGCGTGCCCATATTGGTCAGCTCGACCAGGTATTCCACCCCGCCTTCGCCGCCGTTCCAGGTGAGCAGGAACGAATCTTTAGCCGTCAAGCCGGAGGTCGTCTGCACTTTGGGCGGGTTGTTCAACGCCGGCGCGCCCGGGGCAGCCAGGGTGCGCACGCGCAGCGAGGAAACGCGACCGGCGCCCAGGCGGTTATCGGCCAGACCGGCATCCGAAGCATCGAATGTTTCTGGGCGCCCCTGGAAGGCGCCGTTGGTGTAATTCAGATCGTAAAGGGTGGCCATCACATTGGCGCCCACCAGCACCGAGGCGGCGGCGTTATCGCCCACCGCCCCCAGGCGCGCCGTGTCGTAGATGCCGGCGTTGTTGATCCCGCCGTTGGGGGTGAAGACCGTACAGGCCCCCTGGAAATCCGGCAGGCTGAACAGCCCCACCTGCCCGACGCCCACCGTGCAGGCCGGCGGCGGGGGTTGGCAGGAATAATTCATGACGATGGGGCGCGCGTCCTGGGCCAGCAGGGTGCGCGTGCCTTCGTTATCCCACACCCACAGGCCGAGGGTCAGCGGGCCGGTGGGGACGCCGGCGGCGCACAGGTCGACGGTGGTGGTGAACGGATTTGCGGTCAGCAGCGGGCTGACGGCGGTCCAGGTGCCGTTGGTATCGACGGCGACCTGCAGGTTGGTGACGGCCACGTTATCGTAGCCTTGGCCGCTCACCGTGACGGTCGGCCCGTTGACGACCGTCCACGGCGCCGGAGCGCTGAGCGTGCCGGTTGGCGGGGTGGGGCCTTTGTTGCCCGAGACGTAAATGTCGTTGGCCACGAATTGGGTGCCGTAGCCTGGATAGGTTTGGGCTTCATATTTGGTGCGCGGCCGTCCGCCGTTGACCTTCACATCCTCAAAGACGATGTCGACCGAATTGCCCCACGAACTGCCGGGGGTGGTCGGGTCGGCATAGACCATGAAATGCAGGTGGTTGCCGGTGGAATAGCCGGTGTTATCGGCGTTGCCGATGAAATCGCCGCGGTTCACCACCGTGCCAACTTTCTTGAGCTTGGCGGGGATGGTGCCCTGGGCCAGGTGGTAGTAAAGCTGGTAGGTGACCGGATTGGTGGTGGGATCGCGCAGGACCAGGTAGTTGGGGCCGGAATGGTCATCGTTGGGGTGGCCGTCGTACCACGCCCAGACTGTGCCGCTCTTGGAGGCCTCCAGCGGGAAGCGCGTGCCGTCGTAGAAGTCGTAGGCATAGCGGCAGGAGGCGATGGTGCACGAATGGTAGATGAGGAAATGGCCGATGCTGCCGCTGAGGATCTTCCCCTGGCCGCCTTGCCAGGGCAGGTAATAACCGGTAAAGACCTGGGTAGCCAGCGGGGAAATAGTGGTCTGGGTTAAAATCGATTGGTCCAGTTCGGGGGAAAGCAGGGACTTGGGCAGGCCGGCGACGGCGCCGGCGTAGGCTGGATCTGTTGGCAGGGTGACGTTCCACCTGTCGCCCTGGGGCAAAAGGTCGACCACGGCAATGGCCGGCTCGGTGGGCACGGAGCTGCCGTCGGCGGGGTTGACCGGCGTCAGCCAGGCCAGGCCCTGGGTCTTATCCGGGCTGAGCTGGATCTGGTCGACCCGCACGTCGTAGATCATAAAAAATAACTTGCCAGGCTGCTGGGCCTTGACGGCGTCCTGCACTGCCTGCTCGATGGCCTGGCGTTGGGCGGGATCGACGCTGGGCGGCGGAGGGGTCGGTGGCGGAGGGGCGGCAAATGCATCGAAGGGAGCGAGCAATACAGCGATAAGTATGCAGTTGATGAGCAGCGGGCGTAGAATCTTCATGGTGTCCCTGTTATTCCTCACTGATATTTATAAATCAGGGTCTGTAAAATACAAGAACCTGTAAGGGGATTCTAAGCAAGCTTCATGCCAGTTTTACGCCCCGATCTCAGTAACCAGCAGTTCCAGGGCCAGCTCGTCGGGGAGCTGGCTGGTTTTCATGGCCTCGTCCAGCTCGAGCAGGCGGTGGTGGATGGCGTCCAGCTCGGCCTGGGTGAAGCGGCGGGCCTGGTCAATATATTGTTTGGCGAATGGCAGATTTTTCATCTCCCGCAGCACCTGGTTCTGGTCGCCGCCCTCGTCCAGGATTTCTCGGATCTGCAGGAGCAGGCGGAACTGGCGCACGACCAGACCAAAGAGGTGCGAGGACTCGTTGTCGACCAGCAGGGCGCGCAGCAGGCGCGAGGCGAGGCGGGTGTTGCGCCCGGCCATAGCCTCGGCCAATGCGAACACGCTCACCGGCCCGCCGGAGGCAACCAGCAGCTCCACGTCGTCCAACTCCACCGGGCGCTGCACGTCGACGTAGGTGAGCAGCTTGGTGATCTCCTGCATGGCCAGGGCGGTGTTGCTGCCGGTATGGTCGGCCAGGGCCAGGGCGGCCTCGCGGGTGAACTTGCCCCCCTCCGCCTGGGCCTGCTTCATGATCCAGCCCGGCATTTCACGCCCATCCGGCAGCGGGCAGGCGTGGATCAGGGCGCGCTTGCCTGCGCCTTCGGCCCATTTCATCAACCATTGGTCAGCCTTGAGCACCTCCCAGCCCCGGTAGTGCAGGTGGTCTTCGATGAGCATCACCAGGGCAGTCGTTTCGGGGAGCCCGTCCAGCAGCTTGAGCAGGCGCTGGCGGGCAGCGGGCGAGTTAAGCCGGGCCAGCGGGTTGGCCAGCACCACCAGCCGCCGATCGGCCAGGAAGGGTACGGCCAGGGCGGCGGTGCGGATGTCCTCGTCTGATGCGAGACGCCCTTCGAGGCGGGTGGTGTTCAGCTCGGCGATGCCCGGGTCGCCCAGGCGCGCCACCAGGTTGGCGACAAAATGCTCCATGGCCATTTTGTCGTCGCCGTGAACGATGTAAACGACAGGTTTCTCGGAAGTCATATGAATTAATAGTTTATTTTGGTTTTTGAGGGCTGCTTCGCAGCTCTCAAAAACCAAAATAAACTAATTGATCGTTCGCACCCGGTGCATGACCACGTCGGGGCGCTGGAGGCGGGCGACTTCGGTGACGCGCAGGTCGCCGAGCTCGGGCTCGACAGTGAAAAGCCGCTGCAGCAGCGGGCCGAGGGGCTGGGCCATGATGATGCCGATGGTGACCAGGCTGATGAGGACGGGCAGGCGCTCGAGGTTGCGGCGGAAGCCGCCCGGGTTGCCCACCATGCCAAGCCAGGCCAGGCTGCCGGCAACCGCCCCGGCGGCGACGAAATTGGTGCCGCAGTTGGGATGGATGGCCAGTTGGTGCTCGCCGCTGCGCAGGCGTACCTGGGCCTCGCTGACGGCGTCCTGCAAGTCGTCCGTGGTCACAGTACCGATAACCCAGAAGCCGCCGGTGTCGGAATAACCGGCGGCGGTGCGGATCTTGTGCTTATTGGCCAGCACCTGCAGGGTGGCGTGCTCGAGGGCGTGGTTGCGCCGGACGCGTGAAACCGGGGGCCAGCTTAAGATTTTCTGAAGGGTAGACATAAAGCCTCCGTGAGATCAATTCTCTTTTATCGCCAGGAGAAGCGCTTCACGAAGGGAGCGGGCCTCGACGATGTTAATGCCTTCGGGCCAGGGCTCGCCCTTGCGCAGGCGGCGGGGGACGATGGCGGTCTTGAAGCCGAGCTTGGCGGCTTCACGCAGGCGGGCGTTGGTCTGGCCCACGTAGCGCAGCTCGCCCGAAAGCCCGATCTCGCCCAGCAGGACGGTATCGGCCTTGACCGGCGCATCCTTGACCGATGAAGCGATGGCGGCAGCGATGGCCAGGTCGGCGGCCGGCTCGCTGATGCGCATGCCGCCGACCACGTTGACGAAGATGTCCTGCTCGAACAGGTGCATCCCCAGGCGGCGGGCCAGCACGGCGGCGATGAGCAGCAGGCGGTTGATGTCCACCCCGTTGGGGGTGCGGCGCGGGTTGGCCAGGTTAGAGCCGCTGGTCAGGCCCTGGATCTCGACCAGGATCGGGCGGGTGCCTTCCATAGTCACGGTAATGGCCGAGCCGGGGGCGTTGACCATGCGCTCGGCCAGGAAGGCCTCCGAGGGATTGGGCACCTCGACCATACCGCGCTCGCGCATCTCGAACACGCCCACCTCGGAGGTGGCTCCGAAGCGGTTCTTGACCGAACGCAGCAGGCGGAAGCTCTGGAAGCGGTCGCCCTCCAGGTAGAGCACGGTGTCGACCACGTGCTCGAGGACGCGCGGCCCGGCGATCATGCCCTCCTTGGTGACGTGGCCGATGACGAACACGGCCATGCCGGAGGTCTTGGCCAGCTCGCGCAGCCGGGCGGCGCTCTCACGCACCTGGCTGACCGAGCCGGGCGAGGAATTGAGCTCGGGCATGTACACGGTCTGGATCGAATCGACGATCAGCAGGTCGGGCTGCACGGATTGGGCGTGTTCCAGGATGGTGTCCAGGTTGGTCTCGGTCACCAGCATCAGTTTGGGCGGGAAGGTCACGGCCTCTTCTTTGGAAGAGCTGCCGTTATCTCCGCCGGCGCCGCGTCCCAGCCGCAGGGCGCGCATCTTAATCTGGCGCTCCGACTCCTCGCCGGACACATAGAGCACGGTGAGATCGTGGGCCATCTCGACGGCCACCTGGAGCATGAGGGTAGATTTGCCGATGCCGGGGTCGCCGCCGACGAGGACGATGGAGCCGGGGACGATGCCGCCGCCGAGGACGCGGGCAAACTCGCCGATGGAGAGCTCCATGCGCTCCTCGGCGTCGCCCTCGATCTCGTCCAGGCGGCGGGGTTTGGATTGGCCGCCGAGCCCGCGGCGGGCAGCCGGGTTGGCGGCCTCGGCGGGGGCGGAAATGATCTCCTCGACCATGCTGCCCCAGGCGCCGCACTGCGGGCAGCGTCCCATGGGGCGGGCCGAAATGCGCCCGCACTGCTGGCAGACGTACTGGGTTTGGGTCTTTGGCATAATATGTCCGTCCTGGTTCAATTTTACAACACTCTGCGGCCGGGTGGGGGGATTCACCAAAGAGGCACTGAGAAAACCTTAAAATATAAATTTAAGGGTTTCTCTGTGCCTCAGTGACTCTGTGGTGAAGGCCTTTTTAATGTAAGCCACGAAAAATAAAAAAAATCGAAACGAATAGGTTTTGGATCAGGAATTTTTTAAGGTAGGGGGAAAATATGGATGGGATATAAGAAGATAATGAAGAAGAATACGGCCATGGGAGGGCGAGGGGAAATTGGGATTCGGGGAAGTGGAGTATTCGTTTTGGAACGAATAGGAACGAATGGGGGAGAAGGGCAAAGAATCGAAAATAGAGAATAGAGGACAGAGAATGGTGAGTAGAGAGTAAAGGGAAGACATGGGGTTCAGGGTGAGGGCAGGAGAGAATAAAGAACATTTGTTCTGAATGAAGTATAGCGGAGAAGGGGAGGGGTGTCAAGGCGTGCATTGTTGCAATTCAGGCGTGCATTGTTGCAAAAAAATATAAAAATGAACATTGCCTCTGATTATCCGTAGTCGAGCTTTTACGCCCGCTCCAGCCTTGACAGATTCCATCCTTACAGTACAATATGACCAGAAATATATAATTGGTCATATGGTCAAAATGAGCACTTCCGAACCCTCTACTCGCTCAACGCGCATCCTCCAGGCTGCATCCAGGTTGATTGTGCATTACGGCTTCGACAAGACCACGATGGATGACATCGCCCGGGAAGCGGGTGTGTCCAAGGGGGCGTTGTACCTGGAGTGGCCGGGCAAGGAGCGCCTGTTCGACGCGCTGATCGATTTTGAGATGGGGCGGCTGCTGAAGGATTTGCAGGCGCGTATGGCGGGCGATCCGCAGGGCGGCTCGATCGCCCGCCTGTACGGGCATACGCTGTTGGTGCTCAAGGCGAACCCGCTGATCAGCGCCCTCTACACCCGCGACAGCCGCGTGTTGGGCGATTTCGTCCGCCGCCAGGACGCGCGCCGTTACACCGAGCGCCTGCTTTTGAGCAAGGAAGTCATTGCCCAGATGCAGAGTGCCGGCCTGCTGCGCGGCGACATCCGCCCGGAGGTGCTGGCCTATTTGTTATCGATTATCGCCCTCGGATTTGCGAGCATCGGCAGCCTGATCCCGGCGGAAGAAGCTCCCGCGTTGGACGACGTGGTCGAGGGGCTGACCGCCATGGTCGAACGGGGCCTGGGCGCCGGGGGTGGGGACAGCGAAGCGGGCAAAGAGGCGATGGGGAGGATGATGGAACTGTTGATGAGGCAGTATGAGAGGAAGTGAAATAGGCGCGAAATAACCTCACCCCCCGGCCCCCTCTCCATGGAATGAAGAGGGGGAGCGCGCAGGGGAAAAGGATTTCAGACATTTTCATTTATTATGGAATCTCCACTACAAGACTTTATTCTCGAACGCAAAGGGTGTCCGATTCATTATTGGGTCGGCGGGGCGGCGGGGCGGCCGCTGGTGGTGCTGACCCACGGGGCATGCGTGGACCACCACTCTTTCGACCGGCTGGCGCCGGTGGTGGCCCAAGATTATCGGGTGCTCACCTGGGACGTGCGCGGGCACGGCCTGTCGCAGCCGGTGGGTGAGCCGTTTTCGGTGCCGCTGGCGGTGGAGGACTTGCTGGCGCTGCTCGAAAAGCTGGGCTATGAAAAGGCCGTATTTATCGGCCATTCCAACGGCACTTACATCACCCAGGAGCTGGCCTACCGCCATCCCGAGCGGGTGCAGGCCATGGTGATCGCCGATGGGACGTGCATCACCTGGCCGCGCAGCGCCTTGGACCGCTGGATATTGCGCTCGTCGGCGGGCATTATGAATTTGATGCCCTTCGAGACCTTGAAGAAGGCCGGGCTGAGCTACATATCGGCGCGCAAGGAGATCCAGGAGTACACCTACCGGGCCTTTTCGATGCTTTCCAAGCCACAGTTCGTGGCCCTATGGAACGGGGTCATCACCTGCCTGCACGACGAGCCGGGGTACCGCATTCAGCAGCCCGTGCTGCTGGTGCACGGGGACGACGACCGCACCGGGGATATCAAGAAGATCGCCCCGCTGTGGGCGGCGCAAATGCACAACTGCCGGTACGAGGTGATCCCCAATGCGCGCCACTTTGCCATCCAGGATAACCCCGACTACTTTAACCGGTTGGTGATGGAGTTTCTTGAAAAATGGGTATAGATTTCACCACAGAGACACTGAGGCACTGAGAAAACCTTTAATTGATTTCTTAAGGTTTTCTCAGTGCCTCAGTGTCTCTGTGGTGAAATCTTTTTCCTCATTCAAATAAAAAATGGGCAGTGAAGTTGCTGAACTGCCCATTTTTTATTTCGTAGCTTATTTACATCGCCGCGGCGGGTTCGGAGGCGGATTCCTCGCGTTGGAGGATGATCTCCTTGTTCTCGTCCACGTCGATCTGGATCACGTCGCCGTCCATGAACTCCTTGGCCAGCAAAGCGTCGGACAGGCGGTCTTCGATCTTTTGCTGGATCACCCGGCGCAGCGGGCGGGCGCCCATATCCGGATCGTAGCCTTCGGTGGCCAACTGGTCGAGGGCGGCTTCGGTGGCTTCCAGGCGCAGGTTGTGGTCCTTGAGCCGCTCGGCCACCTTCTCGATTTCGATCTCCACGATCTGGCGCAGGTTCTCGCGCGACAGGGCATGGAAGACGATGACCGAATCCAGGCGGTTGATGAACTCGGGCCGGAAGACGCGCTTGAGCGAATCGAGCAGCTTCTTGCGCATATCATCGTAGGCCTCTTTTTCCTCAACCTGGCTGTCCTTCTCGGCGGCAAAGCCCAGCGAGGTCTGGCGCTTGATCATGTCCGCACCGATGTTGGAGGTCATAACGATGATCGTGTTGCGGAAGTCCACTTTGTGGCCCTTGGCGTCCGACAGGTGCCCCTCTTCCATGATCTGGAGGAGCATGTTGTGCGCCTCGGGGTGGGCCTTCTCGACCTCGTCGAAGACCACGATCGAGTATGGGCGGCGGCGGATGGCCTCAGTGAGCTGCCCGGCTTCTTCGTAGCCAACGTATCCCGGCGGGGCGCCGACCAGGCGGCTGACCGTGTGGCGTTCCATAAACTCGGACATGTCGAGCTGGATGAGGGCCTCGTCGCTGCCGAAAAGGAAGCGGGCCAGGGCCTTGGTCAGCTCGGTCTTGCCTACGCCAGTGGGACCGAGGAAGATGAACGAGCCGATGGGGCGGCGGGGGTCTTTCAACCCGGAGCGCGCCCGGCGCACGGCCTTGGAGATGCTTTCGATTGCCTCGTCCTGGCCGATGATCCAGCGCTTGAGCTCGTCCTCCATGTGCAGCAGGCGCACTGACTCTTCCTGCGCCATCTGCATCACCGGCACGCCGGTCCACATCGAGACCACTTCGGCGATGTCGTCGGCGGTTACAATGGGGCTGGTTGCGCGGTCCCAGCCGGTGCGAAGCTGCTCGAACTGGTGCTCGAGCTCACCCTGGCGGTCCTGCAGCTCCTGGGCGTCATCGAAACGCCCGTCTTCCACAGCCAGGCTGTGGTTGGCGCGCGCCTCGCGCAGCTCCTTGAGCAGCTCTTTCATCGAGCGCGCCTGGGGGCTCTTGTACATGCGCACCCGGCTGGCCGATTCGTCGATCAGGTCGATGGCCTTATCCGGCAGAAAGCGCTCGGTCACGTAGCGTGACGACAGGCGAGCCGCGGCGTCCAGCGCCTCGTCGGCGATGGTCAGGCGGTGGTGCTCCTCGTAGGCGCTGCGGATACCCTTCAGGATCTGGATCGTCTCTTCGACAGTCGGCTCGTTGACCGTGATGGGCTGGAAGCGGCGCTCGAGAGCGGCGTCGCTTTCAATATATTTGCGGTATTCCTCCGAAGTGGTGGCGCCGATGACTTGCAGCTCGCCGCGCGAGAGGGCCGGCTTGAGGATGTTGGCGGCGTCAACCGAGCTACCGGCCGAACCCGCGCCGACCAGCATGTGCACCTCGTCGATGAACAGGATCGAGCCCGAGCTCTTCAACTCATCGATGACGCGCTTGAGGCGTTCCTCGAACTGGCCGCGGTACATGGTGCCCGCCACCAGCGAACCCACGTCCAACTGCAGGACGCGCTTGTCGAGCAGGGGGGCCGGGACTTCGCCCTCGATGATGCGCTGGGCCAGCCCTTCGACGATGGCGGTCTTGCCAACGCCGGGCTCGCCGATGAGGGCGGGATTATTCTTGGTGCGCCGGGCCAGGATCTGGATGACGCGCTCGATCTCCATCTGGCGGCCGATCACCGGGTCCAGCTTGCCTTCTTCGGCCAGGGCGGTCAAATCAACCGCAAGCTGGTCGACCAGGGGCGTCTTGGGTTTTTCCTTGCCAACCGCCTGCGAAGCCTGGCTGCGCTGGCTGGTCTGCCCGCTGGTGGCGGTGGACGTGCTGCTTTCCTGCAGCACGCGGCGCGTCTGGCGGCGGATTTGCTCGGGGGTGACCCCCAGCTTGCGGAAAACGTCCATCGCCAGCCCTTCGGTTGAACGCACCAGCCCGAGCAGCAAGTGCTCGGTGCCGATGTAGTGGTGGTTCATTTTTTTGGCTTCGTCGATGGCATATTCAAGTACCTGTTGTACTCCTTGCGAAAGGTCTATCTTCCCGCCCCGATACTGTCCAAATCCACTTAATCGCTCAACCATTTCCCGGACACGGTCCGGTTCTAATCCTAAATCACGCAATACACGTCCGGCAACGCCGCCCTCTTCCTGGATGAGACCCAGGAGCAGGTGTTCGGTGCCGATGCTGTTTTGGCGCATACGCTCAGCTTCCTGGTGAGCCAGGGAGAGAACGCGGCGCGCTCTTTGGGTAAATCTCTCCATTCCAGACAAGGCAACTCCTCCTTTTTGTAAAACCATGCCCCCGGCAGGAGACACCGGCAGCGGGCAGGCATGAAAACACCGGAAGAAGCGGACGCTGACCAGTCGTTGTTGCTCTTCTTCAAATACTGATATATTCGGTCATATTGATTCTACCAAATTCCTAGAAAATATCCAGTCACCCTTTTTGAGGATTGTACAGGTCATTATTCTCCTAAAATGACCCCTCCCCCGGCCCCTCCCCTGACCCTTATAGGGTGCTTCGCGAAGGGGAGGGGAG
>DBMK01000036.1 GCA_002298885.1 Anaerolineaceae bacterium UBA700 | reverse complement strand
AAAAAGGCCAAACTCAAGGGAGAGATTCCTCCTTATTTAGAGTTTTTGGCGGAAAATTCCGCCAAAAACTCTAAATATGGTCTTTCTCCCCTCCCCTTCAGGGGAGGGGCTGGGGGAGAGGTCCAAAGTAAGGTTAAACACAAGCTAAAGATTATCCTGCCGCCAGCTTTTCATTTGCCAGCGACTCAATGATGGCAATGACGGCGGAGTTATCCTGGTCGCCGAGGCCCTGTTGGAGCATGGCGCTGTAGAGCTGGGCGTTGACCGCCGTGGTCGGTAAGGGCACCCCGTATTGGCGGGCGGTATCCAGGATAATATTCAGGTCCTTGGCCTGCATCGAAGCCTTGAAACCGGGCTGGCGGTTACCGCTGAACAGACGGGGAGGCTTGACGTCAAGCGTCCAGCATTGAGCCGCCCCGCCGCGGATAGCTTCGACCACTTTGTGCGGGTCGGCGCCGGCTTTTTGAGCGAAGATCAGCAGCTCGCCCATGGCTACCATTTGCGCCGCGACCATGATCTGGTTAGCCGCCTTGGCAATCTGCCCGTCGCCAGCGCCGCCGACGTGCGTGATCGTCTTGCCCATAGCTTCGAGCACCGGACGCACTTCTTCCAGGGCTTCAGCCGGGCCGCCGACCATGATGGTCAGTGTGGCGTTGCGTGCCCCGATGTCGCCACCGCTGACCGGCGCATCCAGGCAGCGCACGCCTTTTTCGGCCATGCGACGGGCAATTTCACGGGCGGTGGCCGGCTTGATGGAGGAATTATCGACGTGGATCAGGCCGGCGGACGCTCCTGCCAGGATGCCGTCCGGGCCTAAGGCCACTTTCTCCACGTCCGGCGAATCCGGCAGATTGGTGAAAACTACGTCCACCTGGGCGGCGACCTCGGCCGGCGACGAAGCAGCTTTCGCTCCCTCGCTCACCAGCTCGTCAACCGCCTTGCGGCTGCGGTTGTGCACCACGAGCGAAAAACCTGCTTTAAGAATGTTGCGGGCAATCGATTTACCCATGATGCCCAGGCCGATGTATCCGACAGTTTTCATTTGGCGTCTCCTGACCGTTTTTCAGTTTTTTTGCGTGATTAGATCAAAGCATTATAAATGAAATCGATGCTGGTGAGGCAAAGGGCTTTCAGCCAGGCGCTATTGTGTCTACTCCGGCTTGCGTTTATACTTGAACAAAGGGAGCACGTGAAAAACAGCGCGAAATTCAGGGTCCTGCGAGGCGAAATCCTTTTCAGCGATGGGGAGGACAATGTTCACGCGCAGTATCTCCAAAAGCAGCAGGATGGCGTCTGGAAGAATGTGCTGGAGCTGCACCTGGAGGGAGGCCGGTCGTGGGGGGACGAGATCGACTCGCTGTACCGCCACCGCGAGCAGGACGTGCTGTTGGTGCACGTTTCCGGTTTCGGTTATTGGGGCGACACAGAGTTTTTCCGTTCTACAGACGGCGGAACAACCTGGGAACCCACCCCCTACAAGCGCGAGCCAAACCCCCTGGAATATGAAAAAGAGCCCTTAGAGATGGCCGAAGGAGAGATATAAAGGATGGAACGCACCGTACCCCATGCCGCAACCGAAGAAGTTGATCTCTACATGCGCACGGTTTACTCATTGCTGCGCTCCACCGCCGAGGTGCAGATCCGCTCGTTCGAAGAAGTTCACAGCGGGATGAAATCGCTGCTCCATCCAGACGCACGCAAAGCTTCGCCGGATATCCCGGCGTTCACCTACGCCATCCTGCGCCTGCCTGAGATCATTCACTCGGTCAAGTCGGTTGTGCTCGGCCAGACGTTCGACCTGTTTATGAAATCCGGCTATCCAGGCTTTGAATCCTGGAAGGAAGTCTCGGCCAAAGCCCGGCGCAGGCGCTGTTTCTACGACGGGGAGGAAACCCTGGCCTGCTGTATCGCCAGCCGCAGCGATATCGACGACATTGTCCCTTCGCTGACCGCCTACCAGATTGAATGGAACAAGCTTAATTTCCTGCTGCAGCGCATATCCGGCGACCTTATCCACCAGGCAGCCGGCGACGACGCTCAGGCGTGCAGCGAGCTGGCCGCCCAGCTCGAAATCTCGACGGAAGATCTCGAACGTTTTAAAGCATTGTGGGGCAGCCGGTTCGAGGAGATGGTGGGGCGCATTTGCCAGCGGCGTATCCGCTTCGGCATCCGCCTGCTGGGTGGATCGCTGAGCGATTACTGGCGGGCGACGACCGCCTGGTGGAACCACATCGAGCGCGTGTGCCCGCTGCTCCTGCAGCGCCCGATCTATTTCATTTCGAGCAACACGCACAGCATTGCCAACCTGCTTTCGGGGTTTGCCCTGGAACACGAGGCGGAAATCACCGCTTACCTGGAACGCAGCAGCAGCGGGACCCTGCTGGATGAATGGAACGCCATCCGCGAGGGCAACGTCAGGGCAAGCCGCGAAAATTTCCTTTATTACGTGCTCAAGCGTTACCAGGAAAGCGATCCCGGCGGCCAGATTTTCGATTCTCAGCGCCAACACGAGGCGGAATGCGGCATTACCCGCATCCGCAGCGAGCATTACTTCGACATCGATGCCCAGGTGTTCGAGCTGTCAAAGCTAAATCCTGCGCTATTCGATCCCCGCATCTCGAACGAAGAAACGGCCTGCCTGCAGAGCAGCGATGCCCTGATTCTCAATATCGATTATCCCCTGGGATACGCGGCCTATCACATCCTGGCCAAGATCGCCGAATATACCAACCGCATCCTGGGCGTGTACATCATGGGCAAGGCTGCCACGCTCAACGCCCGTCTGGGCGACGTGATGATCCCCGGCGTGGTCCACGACGAGCATTCCCAAAACACGTACCTCTTTCAAAACGTGTTCACGGCCTCGGATGTCAGTCCGTATCTGGTATATGGGACGGTGCTCGATAATCAGAAGGCGGTCAGCGTTTTGGGCACGTTTTTGCAGAACGCGCAGTATATGGACGTGTTCTACCGCGAGGGATTTTCGGACATTGAGATGGAATCCGGTCCATTCCTCTCGTCGATCTACGAGATGCACCGGCCGAAACGCCACCCAATCGACGAGATCGTCAATTTATACGGCGTGCCTTTCGACGTCGGCATTTTACATTACGCTTCGGACACGCCGCTCAGCAAGGGGCGCAACCTGGGCGCCGGAACGCTGTCTTATTTCGGGATGGATTCCACCTACGCCACTTCAATTGCCATCCTGAACCGGATTCTCATGCTGGAATGCCGGAGGCAAAGCAACTCCTGATCGTGTAGGGGATTATTATTTTGCTATTTCGGCAGGCGGAGCCCGGCGAAATAGCAAAAAAAAGATCCCCCGATCTCGATTTAGTGATTGAATGTGAAATAAAGCGTGATCAGCAGCATAAAGACGACGATCAGTGTAATGGCCGCTTTAAAGAGGGAGTGGCTGAAAATCCTTCCAGGCAGCCCGGGCAGGACGGAGCCGAGCGTCAGCAACAGCGAGCCCAATCCGATGGTCGTGATAAAGCCCCCTCCCGCAAATTGAACAGGGCCATTCCGGGAGCCGGAAAAGACCAGCCCCAGGCCGATTACAATGGCGAGAACGGATAGAATCAACTGCCCGCGGCTGTAATGCATACTCTCCTCACGATCCATTTATTTGATGTTGTTTCAGGCTGCGCAGTAGCTTAAAACAACATCAAAAGTCCTTTCAATAATCATATCACTTCTCCGGACAATTAGGATTTAAGTAATGCGAATTGCGGACATGTGCCTGTTGGATTTCGCAACGCAGTCTCTTACAATGCAGTTGCCTGTTTAGATGGGCGGGAAATGTACTTTTGATCCCTAATTTTATTAATTGGGTTGCGTTTAGCCGGTGTCGTTGCCCTTCAGACGATGTCCTGGATTCAGGAGGTCTGGATGAACGTGGACAGGCGCTCGATCTTTGCAAGGTTTCTTCGGTCCGTTTTACCTCTCAGCCTGATTTTCTTATCTACCGCCAGCCTGCCGGGCGTAAATCTCTTCGCAAGCCTGGATCGTGTTTCAACGCGCGACCTCGCCAGCATTTTTCCGGACCGTCCTCCAGCGATCGACGGAAAAGTTTCGGCGGGTGAGTGGTCCGCGGCGGATTCCATGCCGGTAAATGGCGGCATGCTCTTTGTGCAGAACGACGTCTCTAACTTATATATCTTTTTCGATTTGCCAAATGACACGCAGTATGCACCGGTGAATTATGATCTTTCAGTCAGTGCAGCAAAAACAGACAGTGGGAACATAAATCCAAACGACAAAGCAACATATCATTTCATCTTTGAACACAAAGGGATTGCCAACTGCCTCTTCAGGCGGGTTGCGCATAGCCAACAAAAACATTGTGTATCACCGGTATCACAGGCAACCAGCGGTTTTGGAGCGACCACTCTAGGGCAGGCGCCTCATCTTTTTTGGGAAGCGGCCATCAGCCTTCCCGAAATTTCAGCGACCGTTTCTGACTCAGTCGACCTGTGCGTGCAATCCTCGCCGGTGCAGGCGGGAGTTGATTTGAACCAGCTCGCCGGAGCTGGTTCAATCTGCCCGCAAATCGTCAGGATCCAATTGGCCAGGCCGCAATTCAAGCTGCTGGTCCTGGCACACTCAGATTTCCTGGGGGCGCTCGAACCGCTGAAGATCCACAAGGACGAGACCGGCATGCCGGCGTACGTTCAAAGCTGGCAGAGCCTGGCACGCAGTTACTATACCCGTGGAGTAGACGACGCCGAGCGGATCAAGGTCGCCATCGCCGATTACCAGCGTTTTGCCGGGATCAAATATGTCATGCTGGTGGGCGATGCCAGCCATTTTCCGGTGCGCTACGCCATTACGGACCACGACAACGAGAATAATCACGGCGGATGGACTTTTATTCCCAGCGATTATTATTACGCTGATCTGTACCAGCCTGGAGGGAGAGCCCTCAATACCTGGGATGCCAACCGGGACGGCTATTTCGGCGAACTGGACACGCAAGACTCCCCCGATGGGATGAATGTGGATGGGGCAGGCCTGGCGCCGACCCTTGCCGTGGGGCGCGTGCCGGCGGCAAGCGCGGCCGAAGTGACGACATACGTGAACAAGGTTAACGCTATGAAAGCAGCGCCTACCAGGCCGGGTGGGCAAAAAGTGCATTATTCATCAGTACGACCGATTGGGTGCCGCCGGCTTGCCAGACTGCTAATAAAATAGCAAACGCCAATCTTGTGCCGGATGGATACCGCATCACGAAACTTTACCAGGAAGGCAATCCCTGCGAAGTCACCGCCTCGCCGACTACGGCAGCAATAATCGATCGCCTCAACCAGGGGACCGGTTTCGTGAGCTATTTTGGGCATGGGGCGCACCAGGGGTGGATGATCCCCGGTGAGGCGTTCGATTCAGGCGACCTGCCGGCCCTGGCCGAAACGCAGCGCCTGCCGGTCGTCTTCACCACCGGCTGTAACAGCGGGCGTATCGGGGGTTTGCTGCCGGAGGAAGCCTATGTAGACGTAAACGGCATTCGCCATCCAGCGCAAAACCCCCGCCAGAAATTTACCGCCAAACCGCCCCAGCCGGCGGATATTCAGCCGGCCGAGCCGGCGTCCAGCTTCGGTGAACAACTGCTGGTGTCTCACAGCACCGGCGCGGTAGCCTACCTTGGGGCAGGCACCAGCTCACAATATCCCGCCTACGACATGGTCAGGTACTTTTTCGGTTCGTTGAAGAATAAGGCGGTCACCCTGGGGGATATGTGGAGCGGCATGGTTGCCCAATACTACGCCGCCCTCTCGCCTTCCCGGCTGGCGGATGCGCCGGCCTGGTACCGCGCCGCTCTGTTTCAACAGCCGTGGAAGTTTAATTTGCTGGGGGATCCATCGCTGAGGATCGGTGGGGTGCCTGCAAATTAATAAAAGAATCGTAGTGACGACTTTA
>DBMK01000037.1 GCA_002298885.1 Anaerolineaceae bacterium UBA700 | reverse complement strand
CCAGGGCAGGTGTGTGGTGAAATAAGAAAAATTAAATGAAAACTCTTTCGGTAGAACAGCGCTCGCAGCAGTTTGGGAACATCGCCTTCGCGGTGGTGGTGGCCGCGGGGTATATGGTGTGGCTGACGGGCAGCGAGTTCAAGTTCGACCTGACTCGCGTGGTGGTCCTGACCCTGTTGGGGCTGACCTACCTTTTCCTGGGCACCTGGGGCGAGCAACGGCTGGACCTTGTTCCTTTTCCGTGGGCGACACCGGCTTACTTTGTCGTCCAATTGGCGCTGGGAGGCGCGATCTGCTTTTTGACCCAGGGGACCACCTGGCTGATCCTGCTGCCTATCGCCAGCCAGGGCATGGAGGACCTGCCGCGCCCGTGGGGTTTCGTGGCCGCCGGCGGGGTGTGGGCCATCCAGGTTGGGGCTATCGCGGCTGCCCAGGGAGTGGGCAATTTTTCCTCCTGGGCCATGCCGATGCTTGCGGCGGTGGTCTTCGTGGCTGTATTCACCCAGATCACGGTCGACGAGCAGGAAGCGCGGCGCAAACTGGCCGGGGCCAACCAGAAACTGCGCCAATACGCGGCCCAAGCCGAGGATATGGCCACCGTCCAGGAACGAAACCGCCTGGCGCGTGAGATCCACGACGGGCTCGGACACTACCTGACGGCGATCAACATCCAGATCAAGGCGGCGCAGGCCTTCGTGGAGCAGGACCCGCCGCAGGCCAAACAGGCGCTGGCCAACGCCCAGACCCTGGCCCAGGAGGCGCTGGCCGACGTGCGACGCTCCATATCCGAGCTGCGCAGCGACCCTTCCACCAGCAGCCCGCTGCCCGAACGCCTGGGCGACCTGCTGGATGAGGCGCGCACATCCGGGCTGCGTGCCGAGCTGATCGTCGAAGGCAGCCAGGCGCTGCTCTCCTCACAGGCAGATTTCACCCTTTACCGGGTGGCACAAGAAGGCCTGACCAACGTACATAAGCACGCCAACGCCAGCCAGGTGGAACTGCGCCTGGTGTATGCCGAGCGCATGGTGCGCCTGGTGGTGTGCGACAACGGCATCGGCACCCAGCAGGCCAGCGGCGGGTTTGGCCTGACCGGGCTTGAAGAGCGGGTGCAACTGCTGGGCGGGACGTTGAAGGTGGAAACCGCCCCGGGCGAAGGATTCAGGCTGGAGGTGGAAATCCCCAGGCTGGCTGCAACAAATTAATAAAATTTCAGGGAATATCATGAAAAAAATTCGGATCCTGCTCGTCGACGACCAGACCATGTTCCGCTCGGGGATGCGCATGCTGCTCTCCTCCCAGGCGGACTTCGAAGTGATCGGCGAGGCCGCCGACGGAGAAGAGGCGCTGCAAAAATGCACCGCACTCAAGCCGGAAGTGGTGCTGATGGACCTGCGCATGCCCGTGCTGGACGGGGCCGCGGCAACCCGGCGCCTGCGCGCCGGCCAGCCCGATATCCGGGTGATCGTGCTGACCACCTTCGACGAGGATGCGGCCATCTTCGATGGCCTGCGGGCGGGAGCGATCGGATACCTGCTCAAGGATGCGCCGACCGACAAGCTGTACGAGGCGATCCGGGCGGCGTCGCGCGGCGAAACGGTGCTCCAGCCCTCGGTAGCGGCAAAGGTTGTGGCGCAGTTCACGCGCCTGTCGGAGCAGGCCCCTGCCTGGACCCAGGCGCTGGAGGAACCGCTTTCGCAGCGCGAGTTGGAAATCCTGCGCCTGCTGGCCGGCGGGGCCACCAACCGCGAGATCGCCGCCCAGCTCGTGCTTGCGGAAGGCACGGTGAAGAATCACGTCACCAGTATTTTAGGGAAATTGGGGGTCGCCGACCGGACCTCGGCGGCGATGAAGGCAAAGGAACTGGGATTGCTGTAACGAATTAAATAAAATGGCGATGAGATTGGCGGCTTGCCGCCAATCACATCGCCATTTATATATAATTCGTTACAGCAGCGCGGCCAGCCTGGAAGGCCTGGCGGTTGAGGTCGAGGTATTTGGCCGGGATGCGCAGGCGCAGGCCCTCGTCCCAGGCTTCGACATCTGCTTCGAGCAGGGTCGACAAGGCACCCAGCAGGGCAACATTGGCGACCTTGGCATTCCCGAGCGAATCGGCGATGGCGGCCGCATCGACCCACACGGAACGCTGCGTGGCGGCAGAAAGGGCGCCGCGGATGGCGTCGTCGGCGGGGTAGATCGCGCTGCCTGCGTTGACCGTGGCTGGCATGATGCTGTAGGCGTTGACCAGGACGGTGCCGCCGGGGCGCAGCCAATCGACGAAGCGGGCAGCCTCGAGCTTTTCGAAGGCCACCAGGAAATCGGCCTCGCCGCGGCCGATGACCGGGGCGAAGACCTGCTTGCCCCAGCGCAGGTGGGAGACGACGCTGCCGCCGCGCTGCGACATGCCGTGGACCTCGGCCTTCTTGACGTCGTAGCCGAGCCTGAGCCCCAGCTCGGCCAGCACATCGCTGGCCAATATGGTCCCCTGCCCGCCAACGCCTACCAGAACAAAATTAATCGCTTCATTTCTCATATATTCGCCTTTTTTATTTTCACCACACACCTGCCCTGGCGGGCGGTGCCAGAGCAGGTGTGTGGTGAAATTCACTGCTCTTTAGCCTGGTTAATGATCTGCTGGCGGAAGAGGATGGCGTCGCGGGGGCAGATTTGGGCGCAGATCTCGCATCCGGTGCACAGCGCGGGATCGATCTCGGCCAGCGGGCGCTGGGTGTGCGGATCCAACTCGTCCGACTTGAGGATCGCCGGGCAGCCGATGCGGAAACACAGCGTGCAGCCGTTGCACCTGTCGCTGACCACCTCCAGGGGCGTCCAGGTGGAGCGGGCCGAGGGCAGCAGGGCGCACTCCTCGCGGGTGATCAGCACGGCGGGCTCGTCGCTCTTCAGCCAGGCCTTTAGCGTCTTCTCGATCAGGGCGACGTCGTATGCTGGAACGGTCAGCACCTTTTCGATACCGCAGGCGCGCACCAGGGTTTCAATATCCACCTCGCGGGCCGGCTTCTGCTGCAGGGTCTTTCCGGTGCCCGGGTTTTCCTGGTGGCCGGTCATGCCTGTGACGCGGTTATCCATGATGACCGTTATCACGTTGCTGTGGTTGTAGGCCACGTTGATCAGGGCGGGGATGCCGGTGTGGAAAAAGGTCGAATCACCGATCACAGCAACGTGGCGCTCGGTATCCCCGGCGATGGCGGCGCCGTGGGCCACACCGATGCTGGCGCCCATGCAGCCGCAGGTGTGCAGGGCGCTGAGCGGCGGGGTGATGCCCAGCGTGTAGCAGCCGATGTCGCCGTTGACCGGCAGGCCCAGCTTGTGCAGGACGTAGAACGTGCTGCGGTGCGGGCAGCCGGGACACAGCACCGGCGGGCGCTGCGGCAGGTCGGCGGGCGAGGGGGCAAAAGCCGGCAGAACCGCCGAATCGGGCATAAGGCCGGCCTTGAGGCCGCTGGAGCGGACGGTGAACGGATCGAATTCGCCGGTGATGGGGAAGAGCGACTTGGTCATGGGATAGGTAACGCAGTCCCCTTGGGGCCGGTACACTTCAATTCCCATCAGGCGCACCTGGTCCTCGATAAACGGATCGAGCTCCTCGACCACGATCAGTTTTTCCACCTGGGCGGCAAAATCGGCGATCAAGCGCTGCGGCAGGGGATAGACCATACCCAGCTTGAGCACGCTGGCCTCGGGGAAGGCCTCGCGGGCATATTGGTAGCCGACGCCGCCGGTGAGGATGCCCAATGATTTCGAGCGCCATTCGACCCGGTTGTAAGGGAAGGTCTCGGCGAACTCGGCCAGTTCCTGGATGCGGGATTCGATGACCGGGTGGCGCTTGCGGGCGTTGGCCGGCAGCATGCAGTATTTGCCCAGGTTGCGCGGGTATTTGCCCGGCTCGGGCAGGTTCTGGCGCTGCTCGCCGAGCTCAACCGGGGTGCTGGTGTGGCAGACGCGGGTGGTCATGCGCAGAAGCACGGGCGTGTCGAACTGCTCGCTAAGGTCGAAGGCGGCAATGGCGAGGTCGTGCGCCTCCTGGCTGTCGGCCGGGTCCAGGCAGGGGACGCGGGCGAATTTGGCAAACTGGCGATTGTCCTGCTCGTTCTGAGAGGAGTGCATCGAAGGGTCGTCGGCCGAGACGATGACCAGCCCGGCCTCGATGCCGGTCATGGCGGCATAGAAGAAGGCGTCCGCAGCCACGTTGAGGCCGACGTGCTTCATAGTGGAGATGGCGCGCCGGCCGGCGTAGGCCGCGCCGATGGCGGCATCCAGGGCGACCTTTTCGTTGGGCGCCCACTCAGCGTACACGTTGGGATACTGGGCGAAGACCTCCATAATCTCGGTGGAGGGCGTGCCGGGGTAACCCGAGCCCACCTGGCAGCCCGCCTCCCAGGCACCGCGAGCCACTGCTTCGTTACCGGATAACAATCTTTTCATCAATTTACCTCCAGGGGAAGAGCTTATCCACTAATAACACGAATGTAGACGAATAAACGCAAAAGAACTAGTTTGGTTTTTGTTGTTTTTCCGATGCTCCGCACCGGAAAAACAACAAGAACCAAACTAGATACCCAGGATTGCCCGGCAGTCCAGGGCAAGGGCGCCCTGGCCTTTGGGGAAGACGAGGAGGGGGTTGATCTCGACCTCCTCGATCTGGGTAAAATCGA
The DNA here is from genome assembly GCA_002298885.1 of Anaerolineaceae bacterium UBA700. Next base: position 6,263 of record DBMK01000037.1, on the reverse strand, counting down.
GGGCCAGCCGGCTGAGGCGCAGGATGGCGTCTACCACCGCCTCCAGGTCGGCCTCGGGCTGGCCGCGGAAGCCGCCGAGCAGGCGCCCGGCTTTAGTCTGCTGGATCATGGACAGGGCGTCGGAACGGGTGAGCGGGGCGACCCGGAAGGCCACGTCGCCGAACAACTCAACGTAAATTCCGCCCAGGCCGAACATGAGCAGCGGGCCAAAATTGGGGTCGCGGCGCATGCCCACGATGACCTCCTGGCCCTTGGGCGCCATGGCCTCGACCAGCACCCCTTGCAGGCGCGCCTCCGGCAGTCGGGATGACACCTCGTCGATGAGAGCCTGGTACTGCCGTGCCACGTCCGCTTCGTCCTTAACATTCAATTTGATCCCGCCGGCCTCGGACTTGTGCAGGATATCGGGTGAGACGACCTTCAATACCACCGGGAACCCAACCCGGCGGGCAATCTGGACGGCCTCGGGGGCGGAGGCAGCGAAGCCGCCGGCAACCAGGGGGATACCATAAGCCTCGAGCAGCGGGCGCGTCTGCGCCTCGGCCAGCGAGGTTTCGCCTCCGGCCTGATCGAGGCCGCGCTGGGCCCGTTCCGGGCGGATATTGTCCAGGGCGGTCTCAGGCTCGTTTGGGCGGCTGCGCCATTGGCTGTAGCGCCACAGGGCGCCCAGGACTTTGCCGGTGCTCTCCGGGAAAGGATACATGGGCACGTGGTTGGTGTGCAGCACCTGGCGGGCGCCGCCGACGCTGACCTCGCCCATCAGGCAGGCCACCACCGGCTTGCCGCTGCCGGAAGCCACCAGGCTGACCTGGCGAGCCACCTCAACCGGGTCGACCAGCGCCTGGGGCACCAGGATGGGGATGGCCATGTCGACGTTGGGGTCGGCCAGCACGCTCTTGAGGGCCAGGGCGTACTCGGGCGGCTCCGCCCCACCAAGCATGTCGACCGGGTTGCCGACCTGGGCGGCCGGGTTGAGGCTGGCGCGCAGGGTCTGCGTGGTCTCAGGTGAAAGATCGGCCATCAGCAGGCCGTTAGCAGCCAGGCTGTCCGAGGCCAGGGCGGCCGGGCCGCCGGCGTTGGTCAGCAGCACGGTGCGCCGGCCGCGCGGCAGGGGCTGGAAATCGAGGGCCACGGCAATATCGAACAGCTCTTCGACCGAGTCGACCTCGATGACCCCAGACTGCTGGAAGGCGGCCTGGTAGGCGGCATGGGAGCCGGCCAGGGAGCCGGTGTGCGAGGATACGGCGCGCGCCCCGGCGCTGGTACGCCCGGCCTTGAGCAGGACGATCGGTTTGTAAGGGGTTACTTTCGAGGCGACCTCGACGAAGCGTCTGCCGTCGCGGATCATCTCGACGTACACGGCGATGACGCGGGTGTGCTCGTCCTGCGCCAGGTATTCGATCACGTCCGATTCGGTAACGTCGGCCTCGTTGCCCAGGCTGGCGAAATTGGAAAAACCGATTTTCTTGCCGCGCAGCAGGTCCACCACCCCGCCACCGACCGCTCCAGACTGGGAGACGAAGCCAATGCCGCCCTTATCCGGCACGCCGTTGATGAAGGTGGTATCCAGGCCGGTGTACAGGTCCAGGGTGCCCACGCAGTTCGGGCCAACCAGGCGCATGCCGTAGCGCCGGGCGATCTCCAGGCAAGTCCGCTCCAGGCTCAGGCCGCTCTCGCCCACCTCTTTGAACCCCCCGGAAATAATGGTGACGGCCTTGATGCCGCGCTGCCCGCAGGCTTCGAGCGTTTCGGGGATAGCCGGGGCGGGCAGCACCGCCACTGCCAGGTCCACCGGGTCCGGCACGCTGGCAACGTCGGCGTAGCACTTCAGGCCGAGGATGGCGTCCGCTTTCGGGTTGACCGGCGCGACCTGACCCGTATAGCCGTAAAGGGTCATGTTGCGCAGGATGCCAAAACTCAGCTTATTGGGACTTGCCGATGCGCCGATGATGGCCACGCCACGCGGCGCAAAAAATGGCAGCAGGTCACTTTGCATGCATCTCCTCCAGAGGGGTGGGGATTATTCTTTAATTTTACCTTGATATAACGAAAAAAAGGGATAGATAACTTTACAAATGGCTTACCGCCAAATTATATATGACAATATTGATAAATCAAGTTGTATAATGGCTCTGCGAACATATTTCTTCCATTACAGGTATAGTATCTATGTCCCCCAGCAGTCAAACGAAACCTCCCAAGAAAAAGCTAACGAAACAGGCAGAAATGCTTTCGACCGGGCCTATCCAGCATGTCGTGATCATCGTCAAAGAGAACCATGCCTTCGACACTTATTTTGGAAAATTCCCGGGAGTCGAAGGAGATGCAACCCTGACGGCGGCGCCCAATCCGCCGCCTACGGACCCCAATCATACCCACGAGGCCTGGCTGGTGAGGGCCACAAATGCCGTCAGGCAGCAATATGATGGCAGCGTGATCCCGGCTTATTGGTCGTACGCCAAACAATTCACTTTGTGTGACCACTATTTTACAGACGTTGCAGGACCGTCCACGCCCAACCACCTGATGCTCATCACGGCGGCTTCGCCGATCATCAATAACCCCCATTCCACCGACCCCAAAAAGCTGCGCCCCCCATATAAATTACCTTCGTTACCCGCACTGCTGACCAAAGCCAAGTTGACCTGGGCAAACTATGGAGGGTATGCATTCAGCTATATTACGGGGCTGGGGAGTCACGCCTCAAACCGAACTTCGCAGCAATTCGCGACCGACGCGGCCGCGGGCAAACTGGCATCAGTGTCCTGGGTATATGCGCCGGAAATCTTGCACAACCCGGATCCCCTAAGCGAACATCCGCCCGGCAACGTGACGGATGGCATGAATTGGACGGTCAACCAGGTTAAAGCCATTGTCCAGGGTGGGCTGTGGGGAAGTACAGCAATTTTCATCACCTGGGATGATTGGGGCGGCTGGTACGATCATATCGATCCGCCATCGCTGGAGCAATGGAGCGACGGGACTCAATTCCGGCTGGGAACGCGAGTCGGCTGCCTGGTAATAAGCCCGTACGCCAGACAAGGTTTTATCTGCCAGACGCAGAAATCGCACGTCAGCCTGGTCCGTTTCTGCGAAAAGATCTTTAATTTACCTGCGCTCAACCAGCGTGATGCAGCCGCCGACGACATGCTGGACTGCTTCGATTTTACCCAAAAGCCGGCGCCCCCGCCGAGTTAAGCACTGACGAAAGTCTTTTTCAACGCCATCTGCAGAAGTACTTGTATATACAGGTTTTGAAAAAATCTTGACAGCGGGATTTAAAACGGATAAACTTTCTTTGGTTGGGGAGTAGCTGCCTGCTTCGGCAGGAGGGATTGTCGTCAAGACGGAGGCGAAGGTCTCCCGGCAATTTACAGCATTCTTCGAATGTTAAGCGAGACCACCACTTCGTGTGGCGGTCTCGCTTTAATTAATTACCGGGAAAGTACAGGTGAGCTATGGTACAGGAATGGCACCAGGCCGAAATAAAAGACGTGCTGAAGCAGTTGGGAACGGGCAGCGAGAGCGGTCTGAGCGCCGCGGAAGCGGCGCAGCGGCTGGAAAAATTCGGCCGGAACGAGCTGGTCGACAAGGGCGGCAAGAGCCCGTGGAAAATCGTGTGGGAACAATTGACCGGGATCATGGTGGTCATCCTGATCGTCTCGGCGGTCATTTCGATCTTCCTGGGCGACAGCGAGGACGCCATCGCCATCCTGGCGATCGTGGTGCTGAACACCATCCTGGGCTTCAGCCAGGAGTACCGCGCCGAAAAAGCCATGGAAGCACTGAAGAAAATGGCCGTGCCCCACGTTAAAGTGCGCCGGGATGGGCGCATCGCCGAGATCGGGGCAGGCGAGCTGGTACCGGGGGATATCCTGCTGCTGGAGGCGGGGAACGCCGTCCCAGCCGACGGACGGCTGCTGGAAAGCGCAAATTTACGCGTGCAGGAGGCCGTGCTGACCGGGGAATCGGAGCCGGTGGAAAAGAAAACTGAACCCCTACCGCAGCCAGGCCTGGGGATCAGTGACCGTACCAACTCGGTCTTCAGCGGCACGATCGTGACCTACGGGCGCGGTGCAGCCGTGGTCACCGAGACCGGCATGCGCACCCAATTGGGAAAAATCGCCGACATGCTGCAATCCGTGGGGCAGGAGGCCACGCCGCTGCAGCGCCGGCTGGAACAGGTGGGGCGCGGCCTGGCAATTGCGGCGCTGATCATTGTGGCGGTAGTTTTTGTCCTGGGAATTGCGCGCGGCAACGAGCTGCGCCTGATGTTCCTGACGGCGATCAGCCTGGCGGTGGCCGCCGTGCCGGAGGGGCTGCCGGCGGTAGTAACGATTGCCCTTTCCCTGGGCGCCCAGCGCATGCTCAAACGGCGAGCCCTCATCCGCAAGCTGCCGGCAGTCGAAACGCTGGGTTCGGTGACGGTGATCTGCTCGGACAAGACCGGTACGCTCACCGAAAACCGCATGACCGTGACCGTGCTGGACGTGGCCGGGGAGCGCATGGACCTGAAGGAATACGTGCACAGCTTCAGCCCGTCGATCCGGCCGGAGGACGAACCTCTGCCAGGCCTGGATCAGCAGGCATCCATAAAACTGCTTCTGGTGGGCGGAGCGCTGTGCAACGACGCCACGCTGGAGCCGGCGGCGGGCAGCCCGGGCGAATTCAGCGCCGTGGGCGACCCGACGGAAGGGGCGCTGGTCATCGCCGCCGGGCGCAGCGGGCTGTGGAAGGCGGAGCTGGAGAAACATTCTCCGCGCCTGGCCGAGCTGCCGTTCGATTCGGAACGCAAACGCATGACCACAGTGCACGCTATGCCGGACGCGGAAACGTCTTCTACCGCAGTGCTGCATGAGCTGCTCCGCGTGAATAAAGATGCAGGATTCATCGCATTCACCAAGGGGGCGGTCGACGGGCTGCTGGACATCTCCAGTCAGGTGTGGATAGAGGGGCAGGCGCAGCCGCTGGACGAAACCTGGCGCCAGCGAATCATGGCGGGCAACAACAACCTGGCGAGCAACGGGATGCGCGTGCTGGGGGTGGCCTACCAATTGCGCACGAACGCGCGCCCCGACGACGCAGCCGAGCCGCTGGAACGGGACCTGGTTTTCATCGGGCTGGTGGGCATGATTGATCCGGCCCGGGCCGAAGTAAAGGACGCCGTTCAGACCGCCCTGGCGGCAGGCATCCGCCCGGTGATGATCACCGGCGACCATCCGCTTACCGCGGCGTACATCGCCCGCGAATTGGGCATCCTGCGGACGCAGGAGAGCGGCCGGGTGCTCACCGGGCAGGATCTGGAAAAACTGAGCGTGGCCGAGCTGGAACAGGTGGCCGCCGACGTGACCGTTTACGCCCGGGTCTCACCGGAACACAAGCTCAAAATCGTGCAGGCGCTGCAGAACCAGGGCCAGATTGTAGCCATGACCGGCGACGGAGTCAACGACGCGCCGGCGCTGAAAAAGGCGGACATCGGGGTGGCGATGGGCATCACCGGGACAGACGTCTCCAAGGAGGCGGCCGACATGGTGCTGCTGGACGATAACTTCGCCACGATCGTGGCCGCGGTGGAGGAAGGGCGGCGCATCTACGACAACATCCGCAAGTTCATCAAGTACGCTCTCACCTCCAACACCGGCGAGATATGGGTGATGCTGGCGGCGCCTTTGATCGGCATGCCGCTGCCCCTGCTGCCGCTGCAAATCCTGTGGATCAACCTGGTGACCGATGGGCTGCCCGGGCTGGCGCTGACCGTCGAGCCCTCGGAACCAAATTCGATGCGCCGCCCGCCCTATCCTCCCAAGGAGAGCATCTTCAGCCGTGGGTTGGGGCGCGATATTCTCTGGATCGGGCTGCTGCTGGCGGCCGTAGCGCTGGGGATGGGGTATTGGGCGTGGAGCACGGGCCATCCCGGCTGGCAGACAATGATTTTTACCACGGTGACCCTTTCGCAGATGGGCAACGTGCTGGCGCTGCGCTCGGACCGCGAGTCGATCTTCCGGCAGGGACTGTTCTCGAACAGGCTGCTGCTGGGCAGCGTGATCCTGACCCTGGGGCTGCAACTGGCGGTGATCTACGTGCCTTTCCTGCAGCAAGTGTTCAAAACGCAGGCTCTTTCCGCCGAGGATCTGGCGATCAGCCTGGGCCTGAGTAGCCTGGTGTTCATCGGGGTGGAAATTTTCAAATGGATCCGAAGGCGAAAGGAATAATGGTTTTGGATTATTTTGCCGGCCTACCGGCCGGCAAAATAATCCAAAACC
>DBMK01000357.1 GCA_002298885.1 Anaerolineaceae bacterium UBA700 | reverse complement strand
GCATTGCCGCCCAACCCCGACTGATAAATATGGAGGTCTGCATGCGCCTGGAAGACCTGAATTGGATGGACGTTGAGCAGTATTTGAAAAAAAATGACCGCCTTGCGCTGGTCGTCGGCGCCTGCGAGCAGCATGGCTATCTCAGCCTGCTGACGGACGTTAAGATTCCATTGGCGATTGCCGACGCGGTGAGCCGGCGCAGCGGTGTGTTGGTGGCCCCGCCGCTTAATTTCGGCATCAGCCCCCATTTTGGGACCTACCCCGGCACAATCAGTCTGCGCATGAGCACTTTTGTGGATGCGGTGGAGGATATGGTGCGCAGCGTTTACCACCATGGGTTCCGCCGCCTGGTCTTTTTGAACGGTCACGGCGGTAACGATCCGGCGCGCAGCCGCATCACAGAGATTCTGGACGGCCTTCCAGGCTTGAGGGTAAGCTGGTATTCCTGGTGGTCAGCTCCGCACGTCACTGAAGTAGCCGAGAAGCACGGTTTGAAATCCTACCATGCAGCCTGGATCGAAGCCTTCCGCTTCGTGCGCGTTGCCGATCTGCCTCAGACGCCGAAGCCTCCGGCGGCAAGCCGCGAAATCCTCGGCGCTTCCGGTTATCGCCAGCTATACGGCGACGGGGTCTTTGGTGGCCCCTACCAGGTTGACGACGCCATCCTGGACGAAATTTTCGAAGTCGCCGTCGAAGACGTGCTGGACTTATTCAGGTAACGCTTCACCCAATTACGGCCATCCAGGCCCACACTAATTTTTGCATCGGATGATTGCGCAGGCTTGCCGAAAGGCTTACCGGAAATCCCCAGATCCCTACCAGCCTGAGTGTATCCAGGTCTGCAATCTCTTCTGGCGGCGTGAAAGAAACCTGCCGGGTTTCGTGTAGTCGAGAGATGACTGCTTTCTCGACGCTGCCATTTGCTTGCGGCAGCTCGGCCATTGCGGCTTGGGCGGCAGTTTCGTGTTCTTTTTGCTGCGTGGCATCTGCCAACGCATGTAGCGCCAGGGCGCGGATGAAAGCCGCCTGCCCGACGCCGGTATTTTTTGTCAACCAGGCGAAGGCTTTACGTACGGTCTGGCGGTAGCTTCCGGCGATTGTGGTGTGCGCGTGGCGCACGAAGGCCAGCAGCGCTGCTGAAGTCATTTCCACGTCTCCATCCCAGTTGCCGTCCACCTGCTGGGTGCGCGCCAGCCAGCGCAGACCATCTGCCTCCGGTCCGCCTTCGCCATCCCGAACGAAGGCTTTTCCGCTAAATTCAGGACCTGGGGCCGAGGCTCCGCTCTGTTTGGGGTACCCAATCTGACCGGTGCTGGCTGTGAGGTCTTGTTTGCTGTGCATTCTTAAAAACGGCACGATGGGCTGGGCCTGGTTTCGCATAGATACGGTTGGTGACGGAAGGGGGATGCCGCGCGCCGGCGGCAGGGGCTCGAAGCTGTTGCGGTCCAGTCCCTTGGGTAGCGGCTGCGCCACGTGGATTATTCTTCGCCGGCTGCCGTCCTTGACCGTAATTTCCTGGTCGACCGCCACGAATGCCGTCAGGGGCGTTGCCAGGCCTGCGGCCAGCGCTGTGCTGATGATTTCGGCGCGCAGATCTGCGCTGCGGTCGGGATTGGCTGCCAGTTGCTCGAAAAGATCATCGATTCTGGCCCTGCTCCACACACGGCGGATAGAGTCATCTTTAACTAAGGCGCGTTTCACCTCAAGGCGCATTTCCACGTCCTGCCCATTACGCTTGCCGTGCACGGTTAATGCGCCGTCTGCCTGATCAACCTGGACACGGCAGCACAGCTCGACAGGCTGTCCGGCGTACAAGTCGCCGAGCCGGGCGGGGTATATGTCCCAGGCGCGCACCCCGCTCCAACTGAATGCGAGGTCAGTCAGTACCGGGAATGATACGCGGTCCTGGAAGCGAATGATAGCGCCCTCAATATCCTCGTCGAGCTGTAAAAACTCCGCCGTCCCACGGCCCAATCTGGCCATCTGGTTTAGCAACGCCCGGTTGACCGAGGGCCCAATGCCAAAAGTGAACAGCCGCCCGCTACCGATCCGATTGCGGATCTTTTCGAGCACCCTACTTTCGGCAGAGACCGCCCCGTCGGTCAGGAATACAATGTAGCGCGTTTGGTTAGCCGCACTGTTCTGGCTGAAGACCGCCTCCAGCGCCTGCAGGATTTCTGTGCCACCTCTCCCCTGCACTTCGCCCAGGAAACGGTCAGCCTGGTCAACCTCCTCCTGTGTAACGGGGGAAGGTTCGAGTTTGAACCACTCCTGCAAGTCGTCAAACAAAAGGATCTGGAAGGTATCATCGGGGTTCAGTGAGCGCAGGCAGGCCCGCAGGGCGTTGCGCGCCTGGGCAATCGGCTCGCCCGACATCGAGCCCGAACGATCCAGCACAAACACGAAGGAGCGTCGCGGCGCCTGGAAATTCTCCGGTAGGGCAGGGGGGAACAGCGCGGCCATGAAATAGTCGCCTGATGCGTCGGCGCTGCTCCAGGCACACGCAGCCGGGCTCGCGTCTGCCAGGGCGTAGCGCAGCACGAAATCGTGGTCGGGAATAGCACTGCCATCCAGGCTCACCTGGAAGCGCCTTTCGTCGATCCGGCTCACCACCAGCGAATGCGTCGGGCTGGTGGGATTGCTCACCGCAACGCCTGCATCGATGCTCAACTGAATTTCGACCGCGCCGATCGCTTCTCCCGGCAGGGCAACAGGCGCGTGCGTCGCCCGGGCTTCTTCCGGGTGATCGGCTGTGTGATAGCGCGGCGTCAATCCCATCGGCAAAACGACCTCGAACTTGCCGTCCTCGAATTTCAGGTGGTCCTGGTACCGCAGCGTCGTGTGAATTGTTTCACCCGGCAGGACGTTCGAAATGTGGATGGCAAACAGATTGGGGCGGCGCTGCTCGAGCAGCCCGGCTCGCTGGCCTTTCTGGCTTGCTTCCTGGTAGGCCTGGCGCGCCTGCTCGGCCTCCTGGATTTCAGCTTTTATCACTCTTCCCCCAACGCGCAGCTCGAAATCGACGATGGCTGAATTTTCCGGCAGAGGGAACAGGTAATCCATCTCAGCCGGGTTCTCGATCGGGTTTGTGAACTGCTGACTGACCGATACGCTGATCAACGGCCCGGTGATTTGGCCTTGGATTACGGTTTTTTTCAGCGGCAGGGCGCTGGCAGTATCGCCCGTTAGCACCAACCGGCCAATGATTGGATCAACTTGAGTGGGCTGAGTCATACTTTTCCTTGTCCTTTAATTTTTCCTGGAGTATCCGGATCACTTCGTTGATGCGCGCCGCATCTTTTGCCGCCACGTCGCCGGGGACTACCAGGCTGATCCCTTTTGGGAGGGCGTAATGGACCCAACTATTTCCCTGCGCCGGCCCGGGAGCGTTCGGTTGTGCTTGCGGGGCGTACGCCGACTGTTCCTCGCTCAGCAGTTGTTCCAGCTCTGCCGGATCCTGCTCGTTGAGAAAGGTGCGAATCTGATCCAGCCGCAGGCTGCGCCGGCGTAAGTAGGGGATCAGTTTCAAACGGACCAGGTGGTCCTGCCTATAGTGCGCAGACAGCCCTGCACCCTGGGGCGGGGGAAGGATGCCCTGCTGGGTATAGAAATGGATCGTGCGCCTTGCGACGCCGGTCAGCTCGCTCAATTCCTGGATGGAGTATTCGCTCATAGCACCTCAAATTACCAGTGTTATTATAACATGATAATATAACAGTGTCAATATTAAGTGTTATATTTTAGCTTTATCTTTTTACAATACCATTACATGATTAAAACATTCCGATGATTCTGCGATCCTAAAATGGAAGCTGGATGGAAGAAATTTACAATGAAAAAAGGAGAAAAATGAAATGAAAAACATCCAAAAACCAATCCTGCTGGCCCTGGCGGCTTTCTTAGTGATCGGTGTGACCCTGTTGGTAATTCCAGCCTGGACTGTATCGGCCCAGACCCCAACTCCGGCTGTTCCCCAAACGACTCCAGCTCTGCCCACGACCGAACCAACCCAACGCGCTGCCCGCCTCGAGCGCGCTTTCCAGGTTGAAAAGAACACCCTGGACCGCCAGTCCAAACGGCTTGCCGCCGCAGACGCCGCCGTCGACCGCATTCAGAAGCTCATCGATACGCTCAATGGCAAAGGCATCGATGCCTCAAAACTGCAGTCCGCCTTGAACGATTTCAAGGTAAAGCTGTCTGACGCAAAAACCTTCCACGCCACCGCCGGCGAAATTCTAAACACCCATGCCGGTTTCGACGATGCTGGAAAGGTGACCGCCCCCGCCCAGGCCCTGAATACCGTCAAAGCCGCCCATCAAGCTCTCGCTGACGTGCGTTCCACCCTTGCTGGCTCGCTCCAAACTGTCCGCCAGGCGGCTAAAGACCTGCGCCAGTATTTGAAGACCACGAACCTTCGCCAGTAAGATCGCAGATCCGATCCTAAGCGAACATAAGGCCTGACAGGTTTCAAAGGGTAATGTGAATGCCAGGTTACCCATTGAAACCTGTCAGGTTTTGATTCCGAACTCATTTTAATTAAATAAACATGTTTCTAAACCAAAGCAATGCGGAGTACCAATTGCCATAACTAATTTCTTGGGGGATAATCAATCATCTCTTCTATTAATGTGTTGTTCTGAAGAAAATATTGAAATAGTTGCGAAAAAATGATTATCAATTTTCGCATAGCCAATATTTCTGAACAGGAGATCTTTTATCCAACCCGCTTCTGTCAAATCTCTCTTCTTGAACCTTGACTCCCGCCTCTTGCGCCGCGCCCTTCAGGCTCGGTTGCTCCTGGTGCTGGTCCTTTTGCTTGGGTTTGCCGGCGGCCTTCTGATCCTCGCCCAGGCCGATTTACTCAGCCGGATCATCAATGACGTCTTTCTTCTAAAACAATCCCTTCCGCAGGTCACTTTCCTCCTGTGGACGTTCCTGGCGGTGGTAATATTCCGTTCCCTCCTCTCATTTTTGGCTGATGGACTTGCCGGGACCGCAGCTGTCCGGATCAAAACCGACCTGCGCCGGGATTTCGTCCATCATTTGTTCGACCTGGGTCCGGCTTCCCTACAAGGTCCTGCCACCGGCGATCTCGTAGCCCGCGCCTTGCAGGGCGTTGAAAACCTGGAAAGCTATTACAGCCAATACCTGCCGCAACTCGTCTTGGCCGCGCTGATCCCTCTATCAATCCTTTTCTTTGTTTTTCCGTTGGACCTGCTCAGCGGCGCCATCTTATTGGTCACGGCGCCGCTCATCCCCTTGTTCATGGTCCTCATCGGCAAGGCTGCCGAGAACTTGACCCGCCGCCAGTTTACCGCCCTCAGCCGGATGAGCGCCGTCTTTTTGGATACGCTCCAGGGGTTGACCACGCTCAAGGCGCTCAACCAATCTTTGGCTCGCGCCGATAAGATCCAGAGCGCCGGCGAACGTTACCGCATTACCACGCTGCGCGTTCTGCGGGTCACTTTCCTATCGTCGCTCGTCCTCGAGCTGGTTGCCACACTTAGCACCGCCATCGTCGCCGTTGAGATCGGCCTGCGCCTCTTGTACGGTCAGCTTGCCTTTCAACAGGCCTTTTTTATCCTGGTTATCACCCCCGAGTTTTACCTCCCGCTGCGCCAGCTTGGGCTGCGCTTCCACGCCGGCGCTTTCGGTGTGTCGGCTGCCCGGGCGATCTTTGAAATCCTCGAGCAAATCCCGCCTGTAAACGCAGGTCAAATCCGCCCGGATGAGGCGCACCTGGATTCGCAGCGGAGCGTCTCGGAGCTGTCATCTCAGCGAAATCTGGTCATAGATATCAATGAAGTGAGTTTCTCTTACCCCGATCGTCAGCAGGAGGCTTTGCGCGCGGTCAGCTTTACTGCCAGACCCGGCCAAATTACTGCCCTGGTTGGCGCCAGCGGTTCCGGTAAAAGCACCCTGGTCCAGCTTTTGCTGCGTTTCGTCCAGCCACAGTCCGGCGAAATCCGTATATCCGGACACACCCTGGCTTCCATCGGCGTGCACGAATGGCGCAGCCTGGTCTCCTGGGTCCCGCAGCAGCCTTATCTTTTCATGGATACCCTGGCTGGCAACATTCGTCTTGCCCGACCGGGCGCTACGGATGATGAAGTGCGCCAGGCCGCCGTTTTGGCCGGGTTGGACAGTTTTATCCAATCCCAGCCACAAGGCTACGCCACGCCAGTTGGGGAGCGCGGGGTCAGGTTGAGCGGCGGGCAGGCTCAGCGTTTGGCTTTGGCGCGCGCCTTCCTCAAGAATGCTCCCATTTTGCTTCTCGACGAGCCCGCATCGCACCTTGACCCATTTTTAGAGGAACAGATTGATGCAGTTATCCGCCGGCTCTGCCTGGAACGCACCGTGCTCCTCATCGCCCACCGACCACAGACCGTCCGCCGCGCCGACCAAATTGTCGTCCTTGCCGGTGGTCGGGTAGTCGAGACCGGTGATCACGCTAAATTGATGGCTTTAAACGGCCTATATTGCCGCCTCTTTGCCCGTGGTGCAATGGAATGAAGACTTTCCTGCGCTTACTCGGGTTTTTAAGGCCCTTTGGAGGCTGGGTGGCGCTGTCCGTGCTTCTAGGAGTCGCCACTATTGCCAGCAATATCGGCCTGCTCGGGACATCGGCATACCTCATTGCCAGCGCCGCGCTTCACCCCTCGATTGCCGAGTTGCAGGTGGCAATCGTCGGCGTGCGTTTTTTCGGCATCAGCCGAGGCGTATTCCGCTACCTCGAACGTCTGGTCTCGCATTCGGTCAATTTCCGTCTGCTCGCCGGACTGCGAGTGTGGTTCTACCGCAAGCTCGAGCCGTTGGCGCCGGCTTGCCTGCAGGACGTTCACAGCGGCGACCTGCTCGGTCGTTCAATTGGCGACGTCGAAACCCTCCAGGATTTTTACGTGCGCATTGTCTCCCCTCCTGTGACCGCTCTCATCGTCACCATTGGGATGGGCCTGTTCGTCGGCGCGTACAATCCATTCCTTGCCCTGGTCCTGGTGGGCGGACTGCTGTTGAGCGGTGTTGGCATTCCGCTGTTTGCCGCCTCGATCAGCCGCGGCCCAGGCCGCGACCTGACCCTCCGGCGCTCGGATCTGGGCCAGGAGCTGGTAGACATCGTTCAGGGCATGCCCGATCTGCTTGTCTTTGACCAGCAAGCCCATGCGATTGCCAGATTCGAAGCGATAAATGAACGCCTGGCCCACGCACAGCTTCGCATAGCCTGGACAGGCGGCCTGGTCGGCAGCCTGAATCTACTGGCGGTAAATTTGACCCTGCTTGGAATGCTAATGTTTGGCATCCCCCTGGTTGTCGGCGGTGCCTTGGATGGCGTCATACTTGCCGTACTCTCGCTGGTCACGCTTGCCAGCTTCGAGGCCGTCAGCCCGCTCGGCCAGGCCGCTCAGCAGCTTCCGGCAAGCCTGAATGCCGCCCGGCGGCTTTTCGATTTGGTCAGCCGACCGCCGGCAGTGCCCGAGCCAATCTCGTCCTTGCCCCCGCCGGCCTCGCTGGACCTCGAAATCCACGATCTTACCTTCCGCTACGCACCGGACCTGGAGCCCGCCCTGCAGTCGGTAAACTTATCCCTTCCCGCTGGCAAGCGTATCGGAATCATTGGCCCCAGCGGTTCCGGAAAATCCACGCTGCTAAACCTGATCCTGCGTTTTTGGGACTGTGATGCGGGCTGCATCGAGATCAACGGTCAAGACATTAAAAACTACAGCGCAGCAACCGTTCGCCTTCGTATAGCCACGATTACCCAGGAAACATACATATTTACGGCCTCCTTGCGCGAGAACCTGTTGATTGCGAAACCCCTGGCTTTGGATGACGATTTGCTCCAGGCCTTGGAACGGGCTCAATTGATGGATTGGTACCGCTCTCTCCCGAATGGCCTGGATACCTGGCTCGGGACGCGCGGCGCGCTGATGAGCGGCGGCGAACGCCAGCGCCTGGCATTGGCCCGGGCTGTGCTGCAGCAGGCAGATCTGTACCTGTTGGATGAGCCTACCAGCAGCCTGGACCCGGATAACGCCGCAAAGTTGGTGGCGATGCTAGAAGAATTAACCCGTGGCCGCAGTGTGCTGTGGGTAACTCACTCAGTCCTGGGCATGGATGCCATGGATGAGATCCTGGTCCTGCGCCAGGGCCGGGTCGTCGAGCGCGGCAGGCATGCCGACTTGATCGCTCTGGCAGGGGATTACGCCCGCATGGCCGGAACTTTCACGGATAAGCCGGCGTCTTAGGGTTGACAGCCGGAACATTTCCCTTTCTCTGCCCATACGTAAGCCAGATTCCGGCGTGTCCGAGGAGGAAAGCATGCTCAAGCGTACCTGGGTTTCTTCGCTGATCGGCCTGGTCGGCCTGCTGGCGTTCGCTTTGCCGGTTCAGGCGGACGGCATCATCATTCCGGATCCGGCGCCATGCGTGGGGGGCAATTGCCCGGTGGAGCCTCCATGCTACCAGCAGGTGTGCCCGCCGTGCACGGCTGGAAAAGTGTGCCAGCCCTGCAGGAACGTGCCTCCCTGTCCCCGTCCCAACCCGTTCATCCAGCTCGGCATAAAATATCACCATGTCACAGTTTCAATCGATAACCAGATAGCCACCACACGCGTCGACCAGGTATTTACCAATTCAAATTCCTACCCGGTCGAGGGAACATATATCTTCCCGCTCCCCAAGGGCGCAACGGTCAGCAGTTTCACGCTGTGGGTCGACGGCCAGCCGGTTGAGGGCAAAGTCATGGATGCAAACCAGGCCCGCCAGGTATACGAGGAGATCACTCGAGCCCGCCGTGACCCGGCCCTGCTCGAATACGTCGGCCGAGGCGCCGTCCAGGCAACGATATTCCCCATCCCTGCCGGCGGTGAGCGGCGCATCCAGCTCGAATACGTCCAGACCCTGACTGCGGCAAACGGCCTGGTGCAGTACACCTACCCTCTGAATACCGAGAAATTCTCCGCCAGCCTCATTGGCGACGTTTCGGTTACGGTTGATATCTCCTCCAAGCAGCCCCTGCGCGCCATTTACTCCCCCAGCCATGCCGTCCAGGTTGACCGGAAAGATGCCACTCATGCCTCGGTCAGTTACGAAGCCCAAAATGTCCGTCCGGATACTGATTTCAGCCTGTTTTATTCGCTGGGCGAGTCCGAGGCATTCCACCTGTTCACGTATCGCGATCCGAGCGATCCTTCTGACGCTGACGGTTTCTTCCTGATGCTGCTTGCGCCGCGTCCGGATGCGGACCAGGCCAGGCTGGCCAAGGATGTCATTTTAGTGCTGGACCATTCCGGCTCGATGGAGGGCGAGAAATTCCAGCAGGCCCAGGCTGCCGCCCGTTATATCCTCCAGCATCTAAACTCCCAGGACCGCTTTGGGCTGGTTTCGTTCAGCAGCACGGTGGATTTATACGCCAATGGCCTGCGTTCTGCCGATGAGGCCGCCGAAGCTGTTGCCTGGGTCAACAATATCAGCGCCCGGGGCAGCACGGATATCAATCAGGCTTTGCTGGATGCCGTCTCCATGGCGGACAAGTCCCGTCCCACGTACTTGATCTTCCTGACCGACGGCCTGCCCACTATCGGAGAGACGGACAGCAGCCGGATTATCGCCAATTTCAAGCAGTCCGCGCCGTCTAGCATCCGCCTGTTTGCCTTTGGTGTGGGCTATGATGTGGACACGAATTTGCTGGACACCCTCACCCAGGATCATCACGGCCTGTCCACCTACGTCCAGCCCGGCCAGAAGCTGGACGAGGTGATCTCTGCCTTTTATGAGAGTATCAGCACCCCGGTTATGACTGACCTGTCGCTCGATTTCGGCAACCTGGCAGCCTTCGATATCTATCCCGATCCGCTGCCCGATCTGTTTTCAGGCTCGCAGGTGGTGGTTGTGGGGCGTTACCGCCAGGGCGGCGTTGCTGACCTGATCTTGAAGGGCGACGTGAACGGCAACCTCCAGACGCTGTCCTTCCCGGGCCAGGCATTCAGCGTGGACAGCCGCACGGGTTCGAGCACGCTGGACAGCTTGCCCAGGCTGTGGGCCACGCGTAAGGTGGGCTACCTGCTCAACAAGATCCGTCTGCAAGGGCCGGATAAAGAAACGATTGATCAGATCGTCAAGCTCAGCATTCGCTACGGCATCGTTACCCCCTACACCTCTTACCTGGTGACTGAGCCTTCCCCGCTGGGGCTCGAGGACCAGCAGCGCATCGCCGAAAATGCCTACAACCAGGCGCTTGCAGCCCCGACCCAGCCCACCACCGGCAAGAACGCTGTCGACCAGGCAGCCGGCGCGGGCGCCATGTCCCAGGCGCAGCAGGCTCCGGCCCTACCCTCCGGCGGGTCGAGCGGCATCCAGGCTGATCAAACCGTGCGCGTGATTGGCGCTCGGACCTTCGTGTTCAACGAGGATGCCTGGACAGACACCACTTACGACCCGCAGACAATGCAGCCGGTCAAAGTGTCCTTCCTTTCTTCCGATTATTTCAAGCTGGCGGAGGCTAACCCGGACCTCGCTGCAGCGTTTGCCCTGGGCGACCGGGTCATCGTTGTCGTTGGAGGAAAAGCGTACGAAGTGGTCAGCGACGGCACCACCGTCCCGCCTGTCTCCGTTCCGACTCCCCAGCCGACCGCTGTGCTCCCCACTGTCCGGCCGCCGGAGGATACGCTGACCCCCGTTTTCACCGCCACGCCGCTTACCAACGTCAATACAAGTCCTTTCGACCAATCCGCTCCCTGGTCCCCCGTCGCCTGGGCTGGCCTGATTATTGCCGTCGCCGCCGCAGCCTACCTGACTCTGCGTCGTAAAAAATAATATAGAGAATAGAGAGTAGAGAAT
>DBMK01000361.1 GCA_002298885.1 Anaerolineaceae bacterium UBA700 | reverse complement strand
GAGTTCAAGCATACAGTTTGTAACCAAAATCAGGGATGAAAAGTATTGACATTGAGCTTGAATAACAGGGCGCACCCTCCTAAGGGGGTGCGCCCTGTTATTCAAACCCAACTGCTTTTATTTCAAAACCTCAATGTGCAGGGTGAACGAGACGGAGGGCAGCGCGCAGGCCGGCTTCACCTGGCGGCATTCCGGATCTCCCTGGGCGGTCAAGGTTGCCTTACCGGGCATGTGCGCCTTGTAGATCCCTTGGGCGCCGCGGATGACGGCGATGTTGGGGATGCGGCTGATAACGCTCATGTTGTCGATGGCCAGGTCCCAGGTGTAGCCTTCGCCGAGCTTGAGCAGGAAGGTCTCGTCCGGGTGCATCGTGATCAACTGGTTATTGTAATCCAGGGTGATTACGCTGGCACCGCCGCCGTCCGGGGCGCTGGTCACCTCGGTTGGGGCCGGAGTGTTGGCTACCGGGGTTGAAGAAGGCGCCGGCAACGTGGCGGCGGGTATGGTCGGCGTGTTCTGCCCGGCTTGGGCCACGGCCGGCGCGCAGGCGCTCAGCGCCAGGCTGAAAAGAGTAACCGTGAGCAATAATTTCGAAAGGGCGTTCATTTTTCTCTCCTTAAATCATACTAATATTATCCAAATTTATCTATGCTATAGACGCCTCCCAGGATCGAAAGTTCCCGCAATCACCCGTAAAATCATTATATTTTGATCCAAATTATGATCCCCCTCTCATCCATTTTTAATGTATATTTAGAAGATGAATGCGGTGGAATGGATGAATCCGATCCGGTCTCGTTTGGAACGCTGGGCAGATGGGCGCAATATCATCATCTTATTGGGCGTTTTCCTGCTCTTCTCGCTGGTCATATTCCCCTTGATGACGGCGCGCCTGACCTCGCTTTCGGGGGGCATCGGCCTGGTCGATACCGAGTTTACCTACACCCCCGAACGGGCGTTCCAGATGATGAACGCATACGGCGCCGAAGGACGCCCCTGGTATATCCTTACCGCCCTCACGGCCGACCTGATCTTCCCCCTGGTTTACGCCTTGCTGATCTCGCTGGCGATGATTTATTTCTTCCGTAAATCATTCGCCCCGGATTCTCCCCTCCAGGGAGCGTTTTACATCCCGATTGCCGCCATGGTTGCCGATTACCTTGAAAATATTTGCCTGGTAATCCTCTTGGCCAGCTTCCCGCAGTGGCAGGAGGGTCTGGCCCAGGCCGCCAACATATTCACCGGGCTCAAATGGGGTTTGCTGCTTGCCAGCTTGCTGGTCACCCTCGTCGGCCTCTCTGCCTGGCTGATCAAACGCTCCCGCCCCGCTTGAAACCGGTGCGCTCACCCCAAGAATTGTGCTAAACTTTATAATGTTGACTTGCACCCGGCAGGATTCACGTTGCCCCAATCCATCACGGCTGGAGGTGTATCCATGAAAATCGCCATCATCGGCTCGGGCATGGCTGGCCTTACCGCCGGCGCCAGGCTGGCTCTATCCGGTAACGAGGTTGCTATCTTCGAACAGTACCACCAGGTGGGCGGCGTGACCCTGCCTTATGAGCGGGATGGCTACCGCTGGGACATGGGCCAGTTGCTGGTCGAAGGTTTTGGGCCGGGTGAGCCGGTGGGCCTGATCCTGGCCGAGCTGGGCGTAGCCGAGAAGATTCGCCTGCAAAAAGCCGACCGCGGCTACGTGTTCCCCGATTTCGAGCTCAAGAAGCCGGCCGAATTCTCCGGCGCCCGCTGGCGCATCGAGCGCTTAAAGCAGCTTTTCCCGCAAGAGGAGAAGGGCCTGGAGCGTTATTGGCAGGATTACGTCCGCTTCACCCGCCTGATGACGCTTGGCCGCCGTTTGGAGCGCGCCCGGCCATTGGAAAAACTGGCCGTGCAGGCACAGCTTTATTCCAGCCTGCTGCCCTTCCTGCCGCGCCTGAGCTGGAGCGCCCAGAAATTAATGGACAGCTACTTCACTTCGGAAAAGTTGAAGTCTGTGTTCGTTTCCATCCTGGCCGATTTCTTCACGCCCCCCAGCCAGTTCCAGGGGCTGGGCGTGTTCATGATCAATCCTGAGACCTCCTTCGACAGCCGCATTCCTAGTGCTCTGGCCCCCGGCGCCGACCAGCTCTATCAATATAATGTCCTGGGCGGGATCAACACCCTCGTCCAGGCCCTGGTCGAGCGAATCCAGGATGCGGGCGGCAAAATCTTCACCAACTGCGCCGTTGCCCACATCAACCTCGTCGATGGGCGGGTGACTGCCGTGGAGGATCGGGACGGCAACCGTTTCCCGGCCGACGTGGTCATTGCTACCGGCGGCGCAAAGGAGACCTTCTTCAAGCTGGTCGGCGAGGATAATTTGCCGGCCGAGTTTGCCCGCAAGGTGCGCGAACTGCCACTGATGGATTCGGTCTTCATGGTCCACCTGGGGGTAGATTACGATCCTTCGCCCTACCTGCACGGCCCGGTCACTTATTTCTACGGTACCTACGACCTCGAAGGGGGTATCGAGGAGGCCCGGCAGGGCCTGTTCCATGAGGGCAAGCAAGGGTTCGTGGTCCACGTGCCCACGCTGTACTCCCCCGAGATGGCCCCAGCCGGCAAGCACGCCATGACCATCTACACCATCTGTCCGGACCGGCTGAAGGCCGGGACCTGGCAGGAGCGCCGCCTGGAGTACGCCGATAAGCTGGTGGAATACGCCGAGCAGCGCATCCCCGGCCTGCGTGCCCACACCGTGCTGCGGGCCATCCTTACCCCCGACGATTTCCGCGCCCGCATCCTGGCCGATCACCACGCTTTCGGCGGCCTGGCTCCCTTCCAGCACGCCGCCCGCCTACCGCACCGCACCCCGGTCGCCGGCCTGTGGTTCGCCGGCTCACAGAGCGAGAGCGGCGGCGGGATCAACAATGTGATCCCCGGCGCCTACCGCACCGCGTTAAATATTTTAAAATAGATTTTTTGCTA
>DBMK01000253.1 GCA_002298885.1 Anaerolineaceae bacterium UBA700 | reverse complement strand
ATGCTACAGAAATCAAGCCTGCTTAAGCAGGCTTGGTTATACTAGCCTGTGGCTTAAGCCACAGGCGGGAATAATCAAACCGGATTGTCAGGTTAATTTGTTAAAGTACAGTAGGGAAGGGGGTCGGGGGGTTAGGTCATTCACAAAGTTGCTATTCGAGTTAATTTAGAGAAAAATGGACCGCGCTGCGGTCCATTTCATTCTCTATGCGGAAATCGGGATTGAAAAGAGTAATTAAGCGCTTTTTTCAGATTTGTCCGACGAGGAGGTACTTTCGGTTGAGGCTGGTTTTTGGGCTTCGGTCTTGGCCTCGGCCGGCTTTTCCGACTTGTCCGCAGTTTCGGATTTCTCGTGGGCTGCCGCGCTCTTGGCGCTAGCCGTGCCGGAAGGCGAGCGGTGGTCGGTGGCATAGAAACCCGAGCCCTTGAACACGATACCGACCGGGGTATACACCTTGCGCAGGGTCTTCTTATTGCACTCCGGACAGCGCGTTAGCGGCTGGTCCGTGAATTTCTGGGTCGCTTCAAACTGAACGCCGCAATTTTCGCACCGATAGGTATAAATTGGCATTGCACACCTCTTTCAATGTAACCTGAGAATTATATCCCCGTATAGAACCGAATACAAGGGGAACTTAAAATGGTGTTTTTGGGCCGCGGCACGGCCCAAAAACACCATTTTAAAGGCTAACCTGAAAAGCTAAACTGTAACCAGCGTGCCGACCGATTCGCCGAGCAAGGCGCGGCGCAGGGCGGTCTCATCCCACAGGTTGAGCACCAGGATCGGCAGCTTGTGCTCCATGCACAGCGAGACGGCGGTGCTGTCCATCACCTCCAGGCGCCGGTTGAGCGTCTCGATGTAGGTAAGCTGGTCGAAGCGGACTGCTCCGGGATTTTTCTTGGGGTCCGAGTCATACACCCCGTCCACCTTGGTGGCCTTGATGACCACGTCCGCATCGATTTCCATGGCGCGCAGGGCGGCGGCGGTGTCGGTCGAGAAGAAGGGGTTGCCCGTTCCACCGCCGAAGATAACCACCCTGCCTTTTTCCAGGTGGCGGATAGCGCGGCGGCGGATGTAGGGCTCGGCGACTGCCTGCATGGCGATGGCGCTCTGGACGCGGGTCAGCACGCCAATCTTTTCGAGGGCATCCATCAGCGCCAGGGCGTTCATCACGGTTGCCAACATGCCCATGTAGTCGGCGGTAGCCTGGTCCATCCCGGCATCCGTGCCCACTTTGCCGCGCCACAGGTTCCCGGCTCCGATCACGATCGCAACGTCGACTCCCATTTCGCGCACTTCGCGCACCCGGTAAGCAATGTCCGTGGCGTTTGCCGGGTTGATGCCTACGCCGCCAGGCGCCGCCATGGCTTCACCACTGAGCTTGAGCATGATCCGCTTATACTTCAATCCATCCATTTTCCCTCCGGCTCATCGATCCAAAAAAAAGGCCAACCCCAGGGTTGGCCTTTTAATTGATTTCATTCCTCAGAGCTTTCGCCCAGGGCCCAGCGCACGAAGCGCCGGATAACGATATTTTCGTGCATGGCGACGATAGTCTGGTCAAGCAGTTGCTGGACGGTCAGCGTGTCGTCGCGGATGTAGGGCTGGCGCAGCAGGACGTTTTCGTCCTTGTATTTCTTCAGGTAACCCTCGATGATGCGGGGCACGACCGCATCGGGCTTGCCTTCTTCGCGGGCCTTGTCTGCAGCCTTCTGGCTCTGCTTCTCGATCACATCCGCCGGAATGTCTTTATCGGCGACGTAGAGCGGTGAGTTGGCGGCGATTTGCAGGGCAATTTCGTGGGCAAAAGTGCGGAATTCCTCGGAGCGGCCGACGAAATCGGTTTCGCTGTTCACCTCGACGATGACACCCACTCGCCCGTTGCCGTGCGAATAGAGTTCAACCACACCTTCGGTGGCCTGCCGGTCGGCGCGCTTGGCAGCCATGGCCAGGCCGCGCTCGCGTAAAAAACTGGTCGCTTTGGCGAAGTCGCCGTCGGCCTGTTCGAGCGCCTTACGGCAGTCGAGTACGCCAGCGCCCGTAGCTTCGCGGAGCTGTTTGATCATTTCAGTCGTCACAGCCATGATTAATTCTTACTCCTCTGTATCTGCAATTTCATCAACATCTTCGATCTTCTTGCCACCTAACTTGGCCAGGGTGGCTTCGCCAAGCAGGTCGGTGTCGGCAACTTCGGTTTCAATCTCGGGCCGGCGAGTGGGAGCCGCCGGGTGGTAGGCCGGTTCGGCCGATTCGGAGGGCATTTCAGGCATTTCTTCCTTGTGAGCCGCCTGGCCTTCGATCACGGCGTCGGCTACCTTGGCTACCAGCAGCTTGATGGCGCGGATGGCGTCGTCGTTGGAGGGGATGATGAAATCCACGCCGCTCGGGTCGCAGTTGGTATCCACCAGGGCGATCACCGGAATGCCTTTGAGGTTGGCCTCGTGGACGGCGGTCGCTTCGCGCATGACGTCGACGACGAAGACCAGATCGGGCACCTTCTTCATTTTGCGCACGCCGGAAAGGCGCGTCTCAAGGCGGGTAATCTCACGCGTGATAAGCAAGCCTTCCTTCTTGGTCAGGCGGTTGATGTCGCCGGTGTCGCGCAGCTTTTCAAGCCGTTCGAGTTCTTGGATGCGCTGGAAGATAGTGGACCAGTTGGTGATCATGCCGCCCAGCCAACGCTCGGTGACGTAGGGCATGCCGCAGCGCATGGCTTCCTCGCGGATGGTCTCCTGGGCCTGACGCTTGGTGCCGATGAACAGCACGTTGCCGCCGGCGGAGATCGTGTCACGCACCAGGTTGTAGGCAGTGTTGAGCGATTTTACGGTTTGCTGCAAATCGATGATGTGGATACCGTTGCGCTCGGTAAAAATATAGGGTTTCATTCTGGGATGCCACTTGTTGGTGCGGTGACCGAAATGGACTCCGCTCTCCAGCAGGGCTTTCATGGATATAACAGCCGCCATTTGAAAGTACTCCTTTGCGTTAGGTTGCACCCGCTTCCATCGTTCCGATCCATCACTGCCGGGGCCTGGCAGCACGCGGGACCGGTCCGGAAGCGTGCAGGGTTAGAATTACCGCGCCCACTCCGGGCGCAAGCCGACGAAGTATATCATAAGGGGTTCGATTCCGCAAGAACTCCTTTTTCATGGCATAATTAATGCAAGCAGAGGAATAAAATGCCGAATTTTGAAATGCTGGCGCGCTGGCTGGCGATCATCGGAGTCGGGATCCTGGTTCTGGCGGGCATCCTTTGGTTGGCGAGTAAAATCCCCGGCCTGAACAGCCTGCCCGGGACGATCAAGATCGAAGGCAGCGGCTTCACCTGCCTCTTTCCCCTCCTGGCGTGTGTGGTGATCAGCATCGTGCTTACGATCCTGCTCAACCTGGCAGGACGTTTTTTAAAGTAAAATCAAGTGAAATCCGGGCAAAAACGAACCCGTTTTAATTTCTTGCCCCGTTAAGGGCTGCGTGCTAAACTGTTAATATGGCTGCGAACATCCTCGTCGCGACACCCCAAACTGCCATCGGAGAGCTCCTTCGCCTCAGCCTGGAGGAAAGCAGCAAATACCGGGTGCGCCTGGCGCAGAGCGGCGCAGAGGCCCTGTCCGCCGCCGGGCGCATCGCCTTCGACCTGGCCATCCTCGACGCATCCCTGCCAGACGCACCGTTCATCACCCTGGCACAAACCCTGTGCGCCGGCAACAGCAGCTTGCGCCTGGTGGTCATACCGCCGGAAAACGACCCTTCGAAGCTGGCGCTTAACGGACTGACCCCCGACGGGTACCTCAGCCTGCCGTTCTACGCACCAGACCTGCTGGACCTGGTGGGGAACCTGCTCAGCCCGACCGAGCACTGGCAGAAAATGGATGACGCCTCCGAGGGCGAGCTTGCCCACGTCGCCTTCATCGGGGACCCCGAAGAAGTGTCCAAAAACCTGGCAGAACTACTCGGCCAAACCGCCGCCCAGGCCGGTTTCATCATCCATAACCGGCTGCTGTGGATTTCGAGCGGCCCATTCGAACAATCGCAAGTGGAAGAGCTGGCGGCGGTCATCAACCGGGCCTGGGACGAGCGCGATCCCAGCGACCTGGCGCGCTACGTGCGTTTGAACGAGGGCGGCAAGGAATTCATGCTGTATGCCACCTCGATCGTGGATGGGATCCTGCTGGCCCTGGCCTACGAGCCGTCCATTGCGCTGACTCAGATCCGCGGCCAGGTCAAGCGGATGGCCCAGGCGCTGCGCCCGCCGGCCTACCAGCCGCAGACGTCTGCTCCGCTGCCGCCCCGGGCTGTGGCGGGATCGGAGCTGCCGCTTGCCGAAAGCGCCGGCAATACGCCTGCGCCTCTGGCGGAAAGCCAATCCGCAGAAAGCCCTGGCCTGCAGGTTACGAGCGAGGAATTGGAAGAACTACTCTCCGCGCCCACTCCCTCGGGCGCGGAAGCATCCGACCTGCTGCAGGCGCTGGAACAGGATAAAGAAGACGACTCCACAGGCAGCGTCGAACCGGGGGCGGCTAGCCAGGTTGGATTGGCAGAGCTTGCGTTTGATGCGCAAGATGCGGACGACCAGACCGAAACGAGCGAGCTCCCTGAGGTCAGCCTGACCGACCTGCTGGCTGCCATGCCTCCGCCGGACCCCGAACAGCCCGGCCTGGCAGCCAACGGTGAATGGGTGCCCGAGACTCCAGCCGAAGACGAGCATGACGAGTTCCTTTTCCCGTGGGAGATGGAAACCCCGGCAGAAGCAGCTCCGGAAGCGGCTCCCGAGGAAAACAAGTCGGCATCCCCTGCGGTCGACCCCTCGATCGAGGATACCCAACCGGTACGCCTGAGGCCTTCTACCGACTCGAAACCCGATATAATGTAAAATATTATGAATATGGATAAGGGGGGCATGTGGTCTGCTTTGGCGGCAAAGCCGCC
>DBMK01000032.1 GCA_002298885.1 Anaerolineaceae bacterium UBA700 | reverse complement strand
AGCTTCGCTGCCCAAAACAACCCCCAAAAGACCTGATTCCGCATATATATATTGCTTGAATTTTGGTAAGTTCTGATATAGAATGATTTACCGAAACTGATTAGAACGAAATTTAATAACAGTTTGCACGCCGGGGGGTATCCGGCGAGAACTCCTAACCATGACGATTTGTCGTTCCGGTGATCTCTCATCCTTCCATATTTTCGAAAAATAGGAGAAGTCATGAAAGAATCGATGTTCAAGGTTTCTGTTTTTGCGCTGATTCTGGCGCTGGTCGTTAGTTTTCTGCCGGCGCAAGCTCTGCCGGTCGCCGCAGTTTCGCCGAATATTGTCATCAGCCAGGTATACGGCGGTGGCGGCAACTCAGGCGCGATACTCAAAAATGATTTCATCGAGCTGTATAATCTCGGCAGCACTGCGGTCAATGTGACTGGCTGGTCGGTGCAATATGCTTCTGCCTCCGGCACTACCTGGAGTAAGACCACTCTGGCCGGTTCGATCCAGCCAGGACGCTATTACCTGATCCAGGAAGCAGCAGGCAGCGGAGGTTCGGTTAATTTACCCACCCCGGATGCAACTGGAACGATCGCCATGTCTGCTACGGGCGCCAAAGTGGCGTTGGTGAATAATTCAATAACCCTCACTGGTTCATGCCCGCTGGGTGGAAGTGTAGTCGATTTCGTGGGGTATGATGGCGCTAACTGTTCTGAGACCGCCCCAACGCCAACCTTGAGTAATACCACAGCCGCTCTGCGCAAGGGCAATGGCGCCGTAGACACTGATAACAACAGCGCCGACTTCGTTGTTGGCGCGCCCAACCCGCGCAACAGTTCCTTCCCCTTCTCCGCCGTCGGTTTAGCCACGCCCGCCTTGGTGGCGGCGGGTCAAACGACTCTCCTCACCGTAGCTGTATCTCCCGGCACGAATCCATCCAGTACAGGCATTACCGTTTCGTGCAATTTGGCTCCGATTGGAGGGTCTAACCCCCAGGCGCTGTATGATGACGGCACGAACGGCGACGTGGTTGCCGGCGATAATACGTTCTCGTTCGCCACCACCGACTCGACCCCAGGCTCTCAGAATCTCCCCTGCAGCTTTACTGACGCCCAGGGCCGCACTGGCACGGCTACCATTTCGGTCACCCTGTTAGTGCCTATCCCCATTGGCACAGTCAACGGACCTGTCCTCGATACAGATAATGGGGCCACGCACGTATCGCCGTATGTGGGCCAAACTGTAGCTGTCCAGGGCGTGATCTACGAGAAGACACTGCAGGCCATCAGCAACTCGACCAACACCTATAAAGGTTTTTACATTCAGAACACGGCTGCCACCGCGGATGGCGATCCGAACACCTCCGACGGCCTCTTTGCGTTCATGAACACCCCCAGCACGATAAATGGGCCAGATGGACCCTATACGCCCGCGGTCGGGGATGAGGTCGTCGTGTATGGAACGGTGACCGAATTCTTCAACATGACAGAATTGACGAATATGACCCTCGTCGAGGTCGTGCGCAGCGGCGTGGACTTCGACGCTGAGGTGGCCCCGGTCGTGGCTAACCCGCCCACCAGCCTGGCAGACGCTAACCGCTACTGGGAACGGCTGCAAGGCATGCGCGTTCAGGCGCCACAGAACAGCATCGTCCTTGGGGGGCGCAACGTCTTCAGCCCGGCGGACGCCGAAGTCTGGGTAGCCCGCTCTGACAGCACGATTGCGCAGCGCGCCAATGCCTACACCCGCCGGGCCTTCCGGGATGCCCATCCGCTCGACGACAATTACGATCCGGCCAACTGGGATGGCAATGGCTACCGTATTTTGATGGGCAGCCTGGGGATCAAGGCGACGCTGGGAGACGCCCAGGCCCTGATCAAACCGGCGCGCACCTTCGATACCGTGACCAATGCTCCGGTCGGCGGCGTCAACTACTCTTTCAACAAGTATCGGATCGAGGTCACGACCCAGCCCGACCTGAGCGAGGGTCCTGATCCCGCCGCCAACAACCCGCCGCAGGTCTTCGACCGCAGCATCCACTACAGCATCGTGGACTACAACCTGGAGAACCTGTACGACTACCGCGACAACCCCTTCTCAGGCTGCGATTTTGCCGGCGACACGGGCTGCCCCCTGGTGGCTCCCTTCCTCTCGGCGGTCTCATCGCCTTTCGACTACGTCCCTGCCAGCGATGCGGTCTACCAGGCCCGCCTGGGCGACATCGCCAGCCAGATCGTCAACGACCTGCACAGCCCGGATATCCTCATGGTGCAGGAAGTTGAGAACCAGGATATCTGCACCGTCACCGGCGGGACGCTGGCCTGCGGCTCTACCGACAACGCCGATGGCAAACCGGACGTGCTTCAAGAGCTTGCGCTGAAGGTTGCCAGCCTCGGCGGCCCGGCCTACGACGCCGCCTTCGACCGCAACAGCTCGGACCTGCGCGGCATTGCCCCAGCCTTCCTGTACCGCACCGACCGCGTGGAGCTCCTGCCCGCTGCCGGCGACCCCATCCTGGGCGCCAGCCCGGCGATCGGCAGCTATACGGCCGTGCCCTACGACAGCGATGTATCCAATCCGAAGACCCTGAACGCCGTGCTGCCAACTACCTTCCCATCTGCATCCGCCTGCGAAACCAAATGGGTCTTCCCGCGCGCTCCCGATGTTGCTCTCTTCCGCATCTACAGCACCAGCATCGGCGTGGGCAGCCATCGGGATGTGTATGCCATCAACAACCACTTCAAGAGCGGCCCCGACGGCTGTGTTGGGCACCGCACCGAGCAGGCCAAATACAACGCCGCGCTCGTGCAGTTTATTGAAAATGCCAATCCGAACGCCCGCGTCGTTGTAGCCGGCGACTTCAACGTGTACCCCAGGCCCGACGACCCGTTCGCGCCCATCGGCCAGACTGGTTCGAGCGATCAGCTTGGGTCGCTGTATGACCCCGCCCTGGGGCTGAAAAACTTGTGGGAGGTCTTGTTAGACCAGGCCCCCGAGTCCGCTTACAGTTACGTCTTTGTGGGCCAGGCGCAGACGCTCGACCAGATGTTCGTCAACGCGCCGCTGCTGGCGGATCTGCAGCAGTACCGCATCGCCCACATCAACAGCGACTTCCCGGCCGAGTACCCGGGCGATGTGGCCCGCGGCACCAGCGACCACGACCCGAATGTGGCCAATTTTGTGATCAATGATCCCCCGTCCGTTGATGCAGGCGGGCCTTATGCGGTGGTCGAAGGCACTTCCATCACCCTGACCGCCACCGGCTCTGACCCCGAAGGCCAGCCGCTCACCTACGCCTGGGACCTAGACAACAACGGCACGTTCGAGACTCCTGGCCAGAGCGTGACCTTCGATGCCTCAGCGCTCACCGCCCCACTTACCCTAACCGTCAAGGTACAGGTCACGGATAATGGCGGCCTGACTGCAGAGGATGAGGCTACCGTTAACGTCATTTTCAACTGGGCCGGATTCTTCCCGCCGGTAGACAATCCACCGACTCTAAATGTATCGAAGGCCGGCAGCGCTAACCCAGTTAAATTCAGCCTCGGCGGCGACAAAGGCCTGGGCATCTTTGCCACCGGTTATCCCCTCTCCCAAAAGATTGATTGTGCTACAGGCGCTTCGCTAGGTGACTCTAAGCCGACAGATACTCCCGGATCCAGCGGCCTGTCCTTCAGCCCAGGCAACGATCAATACCATATTGTATGGAAGACCGAAAAGGCCTGGGCCGGAACCTGCCGCCAGTTGGTCGTGAAGTTAATCGACGGGACCACGCATATCGCCAACTTTAAATTCAAATAGATCGAGGTCGGCGGCTGCACAGCCGCTTTCCAGAAACACTCGCACGCAGTAAAAATGGGGCTGGCCTGAAAAGAACAGGCCAGCCCCAATATTTAGGCTCTAAAGATCCGGGAAACCGAAATCGATGGCGGTATCCGGGTAGCCTGCGGCGCGCACCAGACCTTTTGGATAGATGATTTCAAACTGGCGGGGATCCGTGCTGACCAGCTTGCGTTTGGTCCTAAAAATGTGCGTGAAGGCGGTATTGGTGTTGAAAACGGAGCCGTCGTCGATCACTACCTGCCCCGCAACCGCCGCGCCGGAGGTCACGTCGCTCGCCGAAACGGTCAGGGTGACCGAGCGGTTGGCGTGAATGGGGTAAGGGCTGACCGAAACGCTGAGCAGGACCACGTCCGGCCCGTTCGAGATGCTGTCCAGCCCGTGGTCGGGCACCGGACGCACGTCCGCCCAGGTTTTTCCCAGCGCGGTCAGCACCTGCGGCGAGGTGACCCAGCGCTTCTGGCCATTTTGGATCAGGTATACTTTTGGATTGTTATCCTCCTTGCGCAGGCAGCCCTCCGGGATATCCCAAATGCGGAGCGAGGCAAAGCCCGCCGTATTATCGATGCTGGCTATATAGATGAAGAGCTTGGGGTCAGGGGTTACGAAGGTCTGGGTGGCCGTAAACTGGCCCCACTCTCCCGGCTGGAGATAGGATAGGCCGTCGGTGCGGATCTCGTGGATGATCACTGCTGCCTGGGGAATGGCCTGGTCCCAGGATAACGGCTGGCGGAACTCGGCGGTGAAAACGCTGCCGTTTGTGCGCACCGGATTGGTGGCAGTGGGGGAGAGGCTGGCAATCAGGAAGCCGTGGTTGCCGATGGGCGTCTGGTTCAATGGGTCGAGGCTAATAAAATGGCTGAAATCCGGCTGGGCAGGGAAATAAGTGCGGCCGGCTGGGACGCAGTTCAGCGCCTGCAGGTTGCGGGCGTTCAACCCAACCGTGGCCAGCCCCTGCGCCCCCTGGAAACTGATGGGGAAATTCCAGGTGGTAGTCTGCCAGCTCATCACGTCCCAGCCGTCGCCATAGACGATATTCGGGGCCGCATACGAATGCGGCAGCCCGAAACCATGGCCCATCTCGTGGCTGATAAAGCCAAATTCGCACACCGCCGGGTCGTGATGCACGATCAAAACGCCGTTGTTGGCCGCGCCGTGGTCCACCCCATAGTTCATGACCACCAGCACCTGCCGGAAAAGGGTGAGATTGACGCCGTTGGCATTGGCGGTATCCTTGCCCCATTGGACCAGCGTGGCGCGGTCGCCGGGGAAATGCAGGTTAACCAGCTCGCTGGAAGCATGGCTCATGGGAAACCAGCCGAACACCTGCGACCCGGTCAAATCGATGGTGTTGCTGGAGACGGCGCGCCAGTAGTCGCACAGCCCGCCGGCGCCGTTGCGGGTGTATAAATCCTGGTAAAAACTGACCGGTTGAGGCGCAACCGGCATGTCGGACCACGTGCACAAGATGATGGCCCAGGGCCAGTTAATCGTCGCCATGTTCAATCCTCCTGTTCCGGGCCGGTCCGGGCCTTGGAACGATCCGGGCGGCCAAAAGTACGCTTTTGGGGCAGGCCGACCTCGCGGCGCACCCACACGTGGAGCAGCACGCTGGCCCACATGCGGAAGGGGCGCCAGGCCTCGGCCATGCGCTCGATTTCCGCCTGGCCTGGAGGCCCGCTCAGATGATAGGCGTTCTGGATGGCGTAAAGGGTGATATCCTCGGTGGGCAGCACGTCCGCCAGGCCGGCGCCGCGGTAGAGAATGCCCTGGGCGAAGAAGGGGCCGATCCCCGGGAGCGACTCGAGCCGGGCCAGGGCAGCCTCAACCGGCATGGCCCGCAGCTCCTCGCGCTCCAGCCAGCCCTCCAGGGCGGCCATTGCCACGCCGCGCAGCCGTTCGAGCTTCTGCGCGTTGAGGCCGGCGTAGCTGCGCAGCGCCAACAGCGCCTGCGGGCCTGGGAAGGAGTAGACCGTCTGCCCGCCGGCCTGCGCCGCCTCGCCCAATTCCTCGGCCATGCGGCGCATGATGGCCTGCCTTTGCTTGATCGAAATGCGGTGGCCGATGATGAAAGCCGCCGCCGCCTCGTACGGTGAGTGGAACAGGACCGGGCGCAGGAAGCGGTAGCGCTCCTGCAGCGCCCCCAGTACCCCGTCCCGCCGGCCAACTTCGGGCCAGCCCACCCCATCCACGTCCAGCGAGAGGCAGGCCAGCGCCTGGCTGCGGGCGCGCTCGAACAGGTCCGAGTCGCCGCTGAACTCGCCCAGAATGCGCCCGTCCGCTGCCTGGCGCAGCACCAGGGCAGCCGCCCCCTTCCAGCCCTCCACCGGAAAGGCCATCACGACGCCGCCCGGCTCGCCCGCCGGCGCCAGCCACCCGCCGAAGTACTGATTCTGGTTGGATAAATCGAAAGGGCCTTGCGGGGTAAATTCGAAGCGCATATGCCTCCCTTTTTTCGTCCCAGGCCAGGAGATGGGCCCCGGCGGGTTGCTGGGACAATTTTGTATTAATTGATCGTAATTATCATATAAATTATATCGCTCATAAAAACATATTCCAATACGTGTGGGTTATAAAAAAATAGGAAACATACCTCACCCCCCGGCCCCCTC
>DBMK01000148.1 GCA_002298885.1 Anaerolineaceae bacterium UBA700 | reverse complement strand
CCGGCGCGCGTGCGCCGGGATAACCGCCAACAGTTCATTCCTCCAGGGCCACGCCGTGTTCTTTCAACACGGCCCAGATCTTTGGAGGCGTCAGCGGGATATCAATGTTGCGCACGCCGAGATACCACAGCGCATCCACGACGGCGTTGGTGATGGCGGCCGGCGCGCCGACCGTGGCCGACTCGCCGACGCCCTTGGCCCCGATAGGATGGTGCGGCGAGGGAGTGACTGTCTCGCCGGTCTCCCAATGCGGGGTCTCTACGGCAGTGGGCAGCAGGTAATCCATGAAATTGGGGTTCAGGATGTTGCCGCTTTCGTCGTATTCGATCGATTCGAGCATCGCCGGGGCGAAGCCCATGGTCAAGCCGCCGTGGATCTGGCCCTCGACGATCATGGGGTTGATACGCACGCCGCAGTCATCCACCGCCACGAAGCGCCGCACCTTCACCTGGCCGGTGCCGCGGTCGATGTCGACCACGCAGATGTACGAGCCGAACGGGTAGGTCAGGTTCGGCGGGTCGTAATAATCCACCGCTTCCAGGCCGGCTTCCAGGCCCTGCGGGTGGTTGGTGTAGGCCGCAAAGGCAATTTCCTGGATGGTCTTGGCCCGGTTCGGGGCGCCCTTGACGTAGAACTTGCCGCGCTCCCACACCAGGTCGTCCTCTGAGGCCTCCAACAGGTGGGCGGCGATCTTCTTCGCTTTTTCGCGGATCTTGCGGGCGGCAATGGCTGCCGCCGCGCCGGCGGTAGGCGTGCTGCGGCTGGCGTAAGTGCCCAGGCCGTAGGGAGCCGTATCCGTATCGCCTTCCTCAACCTTGATGCCGTCGGCCGGGATGCCCAGCTCTTCGGCGATGATCTGGGCGTAGGTCGTCTCGTGGCCCTGGCCCTGGGACTTGGTGCCGAAGCGGGCGATGGCCTTGCCGGTGGGATGGACCCGGATTTCGCACGAATCGAACATCTTGATGCCCAGGATGTCGAAATCCTTCGAAGGGCCGGCGCCGACAATCTCGGTGAAAGAGGAGATGCCGATGCCCATCAGCTCGCCCTTTTCACGCTTGCGGGCCTGTTCCTTGCGCAGGTCGTCGTAGCCGATCATGTTCATGGCCTTGCGTAGGGCGGCAATATAATTTCCGCTGTCGTATTCCCAGCCCAGGGCCGATTTATACGGGAACTGCTCGGGCTTGACAAAGTTGTGCATGCGGAACTCGGCCGGGTCCACGCCCAGGGTGTGGGCCAGAATATCAGTCATGCGCTCGATCGTGTACACCGCCTCGGTGACCCGGAAGGAGCAGCGGTAGGCGATGCCGCCCGGCGGCTTGTTGGTGTAAACGCCGTCGACGGCGACGAACCCATGCTTGAAGTCGTAGGACCCGGTGCAGATGTTGAACAGCCCTGCCGGCCACTTGGACGGGTTGGCGGCGGCGTCGGTATAGCCATGGTCCGCAATCGTGTTGATGCGCAGGGCGGTCATCTTGTTGTCTTTATCCGCCGCCAGTTCGGCGTGGATGTGGTAATCGCGGGCGAAGGAATCGGCCGCCAGGTTCTCGGTGCGCGTCTCGATCCACTTGACCGGGTGCCCGGTGACGATGGACGCCGCCACGGCGATGACGTAGCCGGGATACACCGGCACCTTGCCGCCAAAACCGCCGCCGATGTCCGGCGAGACGACCTTGATACGCTCCTCGGACAAGCCCAGGTGCGCAGTAACCAGCGCCACCACGGTGCGGATGGCGTGCGGGGCCTGGGTGGTCATGTACAGGGTGAGGTGCTTTTCAATCGGGTCCCACTGGGCCACGCAACCGCAGGTCTCGATGGAGGATACGTGGATGCGCGGGATGTAGATATCCTCGGACACTGTGGTATCGGCTTTATCGAAGGCCTGGTCGGTCTGCTCGTGGTCGCCCCATTCCCAATGCCAGATGTGGTTCGAGGGCTTATCCTCGCGCACGCGCGGGGCGCCGGGCTCCAGGGCTTTCTTCGGATCAATCACTGCCGGCAGCGGGTCGTATTCCACCTCAACGGCAGCCACGCCGTCGGAGGCGACGAAGCGGTCGATACCGAGCACGCCGGCTACTTCCTGGTACTGGTATTCCACCGTGTCCACCGGCAGCACCATCTGGGTGTCGCTCATCAGGGTGGGCATGTTGTGGACGTTATATTTCTTCAAGGTCTCGCCGGTGATCACCGCAAGTACGCCGGGAATGGCTGTGGCTTTATCCGACTTGATGCTCTTGATGCGTGCGTGGGCGTAGGGACTGCGCACGATGTCCAGGTACAGCATGCCCGGCAGCTTGATGTCGTCGATGTAATTGCCCCGGCCCTGCAGAAAACGAGCGTCCTCCACCCGCTTGCGGCTGTGGCCGATGCCCTGTACGATGTTGTCAGCCTGAAGCTCAGCCATTCTTCACCTCCATCTGGCCCATCTCCGGCTGCGGCACGGCAGCCTGGGCGTTCATTTTCTCGGCGGCGTAACGGATGGACTTGACGATGTTGACGTAACCCGTGCAGCGGCACAGGTTGCCCGAAATACCCCAGCGGATCTGTTCTTCGGACGGATCGGGGTTTTGCTCCAACAGCGATACCGCAGCCATCATCATGCCCGGGGTGCAGAAACCGCACTGCAGGCCGTGCTCAGCGTGGAACCCCTCCTGGATGGGATGGAGCTTGCCATCCTGGACCAGGCCCTCGACCGTGCGGACCTCTCCGCCATCCGCCTGCACGGCCAAAACGGTGCAGGATTTGACCGCCCGGCCGTTGAGGTGGACGGTGCAGGCTCCGCAGGACGAGGTATCGCAGCCAACGTGGGTGCCAGTCAGGTTGAGGCTTTCGCGCAGGAAATACACCAGGAGCATGCGTGGCTCCACATCCGCTTCTACATTCAGACCATTCACTTTAAAGGAAATGTGATGCAGAGACATTAATGGCCTCCGTTCAGACGGCTAATCGCCATACGCAGGGCGCGCATGGTCAGGGTGCGCACCAGAGAACGCTTGTAATCCTCCGAGCCGCGCAGGTCGGCCTGCGGGTCGGCGGCCTCGCCGGCCAGGCTGGCGGTATGGCGCAGGGTCGAATCCTCCAGGCGCTGCCCGACCAGGGCTTGTTCGGCAGAAGTTGCCTTGATGGGGGTCAGGCCAACGTTGGTCAGGCCGATGCCCGCGCTGAGGCACCTGCCGTCCGCGTCCAGGCGCAGTTGCACGGCCACGGCGGCGGTGGCAAAATCGCCCACCCGGCGCTCCATTTTTACGTAGGCGCCGGTGCTGATAGGCTGCGGGGCGGGAATGCGCACCTCGATCAGGATTTCGTCGTGGGCCAGCACCGATTCAAACGGGCCGGTGAAGAACTGGCCGATGGGGATGGTGCGGCTGCCGCGCGGGCCGGTCGCCACCACCTCGGCGCCGTAAGCCAGCATGGCGGCAGGGTGGTCGTTGGCCGGGTCGGCGTGCGACAGGTTGCCGCCCAGGGTCGCCAGGTTGCGCACGGTGGGGTCGGCGATCAGCCGGGTAGTGTCCGCCAGAAGCGGGTAGCGGCTGCGCACCAACCCGGACTGGTCGAGGGCCGATTCGCGGGTCAGCGCGCCGATCTTCAGCCAGTTGCCTTCCTCACGGATGTACTCGAGCCCGCTGATGCGGTTGATATCCACCAGGAAGGCAGGCGAAGCAAGCCTGAACTTCATCAAAGGGATTAAACTCTGGCCCCCGGCCAGGATTTTGGAGCTGGACTCCTGGCCGAGCAGTGCGATGGCTTCTGGAATGGTTTTGGGCGCTGCATACTCAAACGGAGGTGGGATCATAGTTCCTCACTTTCAAAATGAGATGGAACGAAACCAGTTCCCCGGCTTGTCGATATTGAGTTGTGGAAATGTAGGGGAGGGCCAGCCCGGAGGGAAGAAAAGAGCCTTCTTAGCTGGCAGAACCAGTAAGACGTACCCGTAAATCGCATATTGTGCCGACCTCAAACAACCAGTAAATGTATTTCTTCGGAAATACAATTTGGACTAATTTTGTCCTATATGATTATATAGAGGGACTTTACAAAAGTCAATTAATAGATAAATAAGAAGGTTCTTTTCAATTTATCTCGGTTGGTTGAAAAAGTAGATAGAGGCCTTGAATTATCTGCGATAATTTTCTTAAAGAAACCGCCCCGCAAAATTCCTCTAAAGCATTTTTATCTACGGTGAAAATTTGCGACACATTGACTACACTTGCTTTCGAAAGCCCTCCTTCGCCGGGTTCAAGGAGTACATTTCCCGGTGCTTTGGCGCGTTGAAGGTTGGTGGTCAAGGCACAAACCACTACAGTGTGGATTCGGCTTTGATTGAAAAGGTTATTTTGCACCACAACAAATGGACGGCGATACCCCGGTTCTGACCCTTGTGGCTCTTCTTGTTCAATCCAATAAATATCCCCCTGTTTTATTTCCATTCGTCATTCCCCCCAAGTTTTCGGCGGTGCGACCGAATAATTTCTAAAGTGATTTTATCTTCTGAATCAGGCGCATCTGCATACGCCTCATTAATTTGGGATAAAAGTTGTTTATTCCGATAATGCTGAATAAATTCCTCAAGTGCCAAGGAAACTACTTGGCTTTTGGGAATATCCAATTCTTGCGCTAGACTGACTGTCTCTGCAAGGAGATTGTTGTCAATTGAGATTGCTGTTTTTACTTTTGGCATTATACTACTCCTTTTTATACCAATAGTATAACAGAACGTTATACTCATTTCAAGTCTTGAGAACTATCAATATTATCTTTCAATTGAGTGATAATAAAAATTGAAATGATTAACGCAACGGTCAAACTTGATTTTGAACTGAAAACCGGCTAGATCCTTAACCACCACAATCCTGTACATTCGGGCAAAACGAGGCTGCCGGCGCCCTGAACTTGCTTCGCCAGCTCGACGCCGAAAAAGAACTCAACCAGCTCCACAGCCTCAGCCAGCGACTCAAATCGATAATCGGTGCGGATCCAGGTAGACGAAAAGCCGCGCTGCTCCAGCAGGCGGTAGTAGTCCGCCAGGTGCTCGGGCGGATGCGGCGTCTCGAACCCGGTGCCGAGCGTCTCGAGCAGCACCAGCACGCCCCCCGGGCGCAGGACGCGCTGCAGCTCCGCCAGGGCGCGCTCCACCTCTGCCTGCCAGCCGCCGCCGGCCCAATCCACCAGGTAGCACACGCTCCACCCCGCAATGGCAAGGTCGGCGCATTGTCCGGGCAGGGGCAGGGCGCGGTGGTCGCCGGCGCTGGTGGACCAGTTCGCCAGCCCGCTATGCTTCAGGCGGGCGCCGGCGACTTCCAGCATGTGCGGCGAGGCGTCGAAGGCCCGGATGCTGCGCACCCGCGGCGCCAGCAGGCAGGTCAGGCGTCCGGTGCCGGCGCCGGATTCGACCACATCCTTGCCCTCCAACGGGGTGATTTCGCCCAGGGCGCGCGGGATATTGCCCTGGTAATCCTCGCGCGAGACCAAGCGCTGGTACCGGTCGGCATACCGGTCGTAGACTTCCTTGTGATCTGGCATCTTGCCGCCTCCACTGATTTAATGCTGGTTCGAAATGCGCCTG
>DBMK01000262.1 GCA_002298885.1 Anaerolineaceae bacterium UBA700 | reverse complement strand
CACCTCGCGGGTGATCGACGCCGGGCAATCGGTGACCTGGGAATCGCTGGGCTGGACAGGGACCGTACCGGCGGGGGCGGGAATCAGCTACAGTTATCGCAGTGGCGAGACACCCGACCTGAGCAGCATGCTGTGGACAAATGTGAGCGGCAGCTCGCCTGTACCGCTGGGTCGCCGCGGGCAGTACATTCAGTACCGGGCGGCGCTGTCGCGGGGGACGGACCCGAACCTGGCGACGGTGTTGGACGAAGTGAGCCTGACCTACCGGCCCGGGTTGGATACGACCGTGCCGGTCATCCTGGGGCGGTCGCCGTTAGCAAATGCGATTGATGTGCCGTTGAATAGCAGCGTAAAAGCGATGTTCAGCGAGCAGATGGATGCGTTAACAATCACAACGGCCACTTTCGGTCTAAAGGAGCACGTCTCGGGGACGCCGGTTGCGGCGAGCGTGAGTTACGATCCGGCGACTTTCACGGCCACGCTGACCCCGACCGCCAACCTGACGGGGGGGACGGTGTATGACGTGGTAGTGTCGGTAGGCGCTAAGGATGCTGCCGGTAACGCACTGGCGGCTGAGGAAAATTGGAGCTTCACCACGTTCTTGCCATCTCCACCACCGGGAGCGTTCAGCCGGATTGCGCCGTTGGATTTGGCAACCGGGGTAGCGACGAACCCGACCTTGAGCTGGAATGCCAGCACCGGGGCGACCGGGTACCAATACTGCCTGGAAACCAGCCAATCCGCCTGCCATTGGATCGATGTAAGCAATACGAGCGTGGCTTTGAGCGGTCTGGCTTACAGCACCACGTATTACTGGCAGGTTCAGGCCGTCAATCCATCCGGCCAAACGCCGGCGGACGGCGGCTGGTGGAGCTTCTCGACGATGCTTCCGCCTCCCCCAGGCTCTTTCGGCCGGATTGCGCCTTTAGACGGGACGACCGAGGTAGCC
Source organism: Anaerolineaceae bacterium UBA700 (assembly GCA_002298885.1). Next base: position 5,563 of record DBMK01000262.1, on the reverse strand, counting down.
ATCAATCCAACCCTGTCCTGGAGCGCCAGCCAGGGGGCGACAGGGTATCGATACTGCCTCGAAACACAGCAGACGACCTGCAATTGGATCGTTACCGGCGCGACCAGCGTGTCATTGAGTTCTTTGCCTCATGGGACCACTTACTACTGGCAGGTCCAAGCGGTCAACGACTACGGGCAAACACCGGCGGAAGGAACAAGCTGGTGGAGTTTTACCACCACAACTCTAGTCACGCTGATCGACAGCACCACCGCCGATTTCGGAGCCGGGCAGGTGGGTACGTGCCGCCTAGACACCTATAATGGAGATGGGGCGCTAGAGCTTCCATTGACTGTAGAGGAAAGTTTCACCGGACCGGATGTCCCAACGGGGTGGACAGTGATGGATCCGCCTTGGCAGGAAGGCGGGACGGCGGCGATCGTCGACGGACAGCTGGCTGTGCAAGGGGCGCGGGTGAACTACAATACTCCGCTGAACCCGGGCCAGTCATTGGAGTTCGAGGCAACGTTCAAAGGCAAGATATCCCAAATCATCGGCTTTGGGGGCAGCGCGAGTATTTATAACTTCGCCCCGATGGCAAGTTTCGGGACGAACGGCTCGACAGACACTCTCTACACTCGGATTTGGACCGATGGCGGTATCGTCAATCATCCGATAGCCAACAGCGCCAACTACCTGGGGACGCCGCACCTGTACCGGATCGACTGGAAGCCGACAGGCTTTGACTTCTACATCGACCACAACCTTGTCGATTCTCGGACCGACGTTATCAGCGAGCCGATGTGGGTTGCCATCTCGGACTACTACAACGTCGAGCCAGCCTTACAGGTGGATTGGGTAGGATTGACCCCATACGCCGGCGGCTGTACGTTCATATCGCGAGTGATCGACGCCGGGCAATCGGTGACCTGGGAATCGCTGGGCTGGACGGGGATGGTGCCGACGGGGGCGGGCATCAGTTTCAGTTATCGCAGCGGCGAGACACCCGACCTGAGCAGCATGCTGTGGACGAATGTGAGTGGCAGCTCGCCGGCGACGCTGAACCGGCGCGGGCGGTACATCCAATACCGGGCAGAGTTGTCGCTGGGGACAGACCCGACCCAGACGCCGGTTTTGAAGGACGTGAGCCTGAGCTACCGGCCTGGAGCTGATCTGACGGCACCGGTAATCCTTGCCAGGTCTCCGCTTCCGAACGCTACAAACGTACCTGCCAGCAGCGTAGTTACGGTGCGATTCAGCGAGCAAATGAATGAGGCAACGTTCTTGACGAGTACGTTTAGCCTGAAAGAACATGGCTCCGGAACACCAGTGTCTGCCGCTTTCACGTATGATTCGTTGACCTTTACAGCCACTCTCACACCGAGCTCTAGCTTGTCGGCAGGTGTGATGTATGATGTGTTGGTGACGACCGGCGTGAAGGATGCAGGCGGAAATGGGCTGGCAGCAGATGAGAGCTGGAGTTTCACCATCACCCCGCCTCCGCCGCCCGGAGCGTTTAGCCGCATCGCGCCGTCAAACGCGGCGACCGGTGTAGCAACGAACCCAACGTTATCCTGGAATGCCAGCCAATATGCTTCCGGGTATCAGTACTGCCTGGAAACGAGCCAGGCTGCCTGCAATTGGATCAATACAGGCGGAACCAGTGTTTCGGTGAGCAGCCTGGCGTATGCGACCACGTATTACTGGCAGGTGAAGGCGGTGAATATCACCGGTGAGACTCTGGCTGATGAAGGGTGGTGGAGCTTCACAACCGCGCAACCTCCTCCGCCAGGCGCGTTCAGCCGGATAGCTCCGGGAAATGGCGCAGCGGACGTATCAACCAGCCCGATTCTTTCCTGGAATGCCAGCCAGGGCGCGACCGGATACCAGTACTGTATTGGCACGGACCAGCTTACCTGCAATTGGGTTAATACGGCCGCGACCAGCGTGTCGTTGAGCGGTCTGGCCTACGGAACCACGTATTATTGGCAGGTGCAGGCGACAAACGGTTTCGTCCAGACTCCTGCGGAGGGTGGATGGTGGAGTTTCACCACGCTTCAACCTCCTCCGGCGGCCTTCAGCCGGATCGCGCCGGCGAACGGGGCGGTCGATGTGGCAACGAACCCAATCCTCTCCTGGAATGCCAGCCTGGGAGCCACCGGATACAAATACTGTATCAATACCTCAGCCAGTTGCAGTGGGTCCTGGACGGACGTAACCGGCACCGAGGTTCAACTAACTGGTTTGACCTATGATACGGTTTACTACTGGCACGTCCAGGCGGTCAACGGCACCGGGGCGACCTTTGCCGACGGGGATTGGTGGAGCTTCAGGACAACGACCAACCCGACATGTGTGGACCTGGCCTCCTTCATCGGTTCCAGTGCGGCCTTCCCGAATACGACTCGGTTGGATTGGGTGACGAGCAACGAGGTTGGGCTGGAAGGTTTTAACCTGTATCGTTCAGAGAGCGTCGATGGGACTAGAATAATGGTAAATGCCAGCCTTATCCCGGCGCAAAAGCCAGGGCAGATGGAAGGTGGACAATACTATTTCAATGATGCGGTGGAACAAGGAAAGCACTATTACTATTGGATAGAATTGGTTAAACTCAACGGCAAGTGTGAATATGGGCCTGTTGCAATAACCACAAAATACTTCATTAGCCTACCGGTGATGTTAAAGTAGCAGAAAGTTAATTAATGGCTTACGGGTATATCCAGTGGATTCAATCCACTGGATATACCCGTTTATTTCTCTTCTTGTTGATTTTTTCTCAGGCTGAGAATAATCCGCTCTTTTCCGGCACGTAGACTCGGATAGCAGCCTCGCCGTTGACCGGGCATTTGTACTCGCAGATACCGCAGCCGATGCAGCGATCGCGCTGGACGGAGGGGAGCTGGACGTTGACGGTGGTTCCATCGGCGAGCTTGACCTCTGTCTGTTGAAGCGTTACCGCTTTTTCTGGGACTGGACACATTTCCTCACACACAATGCAGTCCCGGTGGTCGGCCCAGGCGATGCAGCGATTCTGGTCGATGTAAGCGCGGCCGATGACCTTCAGGCGTTTTTCTTCCAGGCTAAGCGGCGGGATGGCCTGAACCGGGCAGACCTGGCCGCATGCGTTGCAGCCATAGTCGCACGGGCCGGCGCGCGGGACGACGAGCGGACTCCACAGGCCTTCCAGGCCGGATTCGAGACGGGCAGGCTGAAGGGCACCGAAGGGGCAGGCGCGAATGCATTCACCGCAGCGGATGCACTTCGAAAGCAGGTTATTTTCGCGTGCTCCAGGAGGGCGGATGAGGAAATCGGTATCCCGAAAAGCATTGACGTCGCTTTTGAACAGGGCAATTCCGGCTATTGCGGCGGCTATCGAAGTTAGCACCTGGCGGCGCCCCGGGTCGTACTTTTGCCAGGCGGCGGGCTTAAAACCGGGAGTGAGCTTAATTGAGCTGCGCGGGCACTGTTCGAGGCAGTCCAGGCACATGGTGCATTCAGAAGGATCGCTGACGTAGCCTTTATCTGCAGCGATGGTGCCGGTGGGACAGCGGGAGGAGCAGATGCCGCAGTCTTTGCAGTCCTCGGCGACGACGCGGCGAAAAACCGAGACTTTACTGACCAGGCCAAGCAGCGCACCCAGGGGACACAAGTATCGGCACCAGAAGCGGGGCGCAATCCAGTTTAGGGCGACAACGCCAACAAATACAACCGCAAACAGGATGGCATCGCGGTAATAAATCGGCAGGTTTGGCAGGACGGCCGGGCGGATCAGAGAATCGAAGGCGCTGAGTGGATCCTGGAAAGCTTCTATTCCGGCCAGACCGCGTTCTACACCGGTGGTCAAATGGTCGATGCCGGGCAGGACGGAGACGGTGAGCGTCCGCAAAAGGATGGTCAGTGGGTCGAGGAATAAAAGGGTGAGGTTGCCGAACAAGGCCGCGACCAGGGTGGTCAACAGAATGCCATATTTAACCGTTCGCCAGGCGGGCTTCGGCGCTTTGGCTTCGTCGAACTTCTTGCGCCGGGGGGTGAGGATGGCCAGGGTGGTTCCCAGCGGACACAGCCAGCCGCACCAGGCTCGTCCGGCAGCGATGGTGAGCAGCACGGCCAGGATGGCCAGGCTCGACCCCACCAAAAAGGCTTTACTAGACAGCAAATTGGCAATAATGAGCAGGGGGTCGAGACGTAATATGAAATTCAGCAGGTCGCCGGGCCAGCCGCTGTCGCGCGAGGCGACGAACAGGATGAGAAAGAACGCCAGAAAGGCGAGCTGGACCGTTTTACGCAGGGTCACCCAGGTATAAAATCGCTTCCGTTTGCGTATCGTCCTGGTCGCAGCAGGAGACTCAGGCGCCAAGGTTTATTTCCTGGATCTTAAGATTTGATAGGTCGCTGCGGCCGATCTTCATATTGACGCCGGCTTTGAGGTACGAAAGCCTATCGGGGTTGATGTCGAAGAACCCGGCCGCATACGTATCCGCGGCGACGATATCCTGGCTGACCACCAGCGTGTCCAGCTTTTTTACATAGCTCAGGTCGCCGCCGGTCGGTCCGGCTGTGGTAAGGATGCGCACGGCATCAATAACATTCAAAGTGGGTTTTAGCAGGGTATAAAGATCGGCCAATTTTTGACCGAGAAGGTAGTGCATACCAGGCCGATCATCGATTACGCCCATCAGGTTCTTCATGGCCAGGGTAAGAATAGAAAGGCTGTGGTCCTTGGCTATCGGAACATTAATAATGGCGTCTGCCTTGAGGAACTCGTCGTAAAGAACGGTGGATTTCAACTCTTTACCGTTGGGGATCTTGGCCGGCACGTATTTATAGCCGCTCATGATTACCATTTCGCCGCCGTTAGCCTTGACCTGTTCTTCGATGCCCGATTTCGCATAGGCAGATTTGGCTGTGCCGCCAAAGGGCTGATCCATGACGCGCACACTGGAAGCTCCGGCTTCGAGGCACATTTTAACCAGCGCTCCGACGACCCAGGGGTTGGTAGTGGCGGCGTATTCGTAGGTGTGGTAATCGACGCAGATATTGGGCTTGATGATCACTTTTGCGCCGGATTTAATAAACTTGTTCATCCCGCCAAACGCTTCGATTGCCTTGCGTACGAGTATGTCTGGCTCGGCATTGCGTACAACGACCATATCGTAGCTGGATGGGGTGGGGGAAGCCTGGGGCAGCGAGGTATTGGTTGGGGCGGTTGTCGGACCGGGGTTGGCGGAAGGCGTATTTTCCAGGGTAAGCGGAGCGGAAGTAGCGCTCGATTGGACCGCCTGCGTTGGAAGAGAAGTATTTGTTGGAGCGGCTGTAGAGGTTATTTTGGATTGAGGCGAACAGGCAGCCAGGAACTGCTGTAAGGTCAGCGCTCCGGCTCCCGCGGCCAATCGCAGCATCAATTCACGCCTGGTTAGTTTCTTCATGATTTATATTCAATCCGTCGAAAGGGTTAATCCATGCTAACGGAACTGCCAGGTACTTTCACCTTAGATAAATCACTATTTCTCAGGAAGAATGTCAGGTTTCCGATTGTCTCTCGATCAGAATAAGAAAGGCGGATTTTGGCCGCACAGCAGGCCAA
>DBMK01000081.1 GCA_002298885.1 Anaerolineaceae bacterium UBA700 | reverse complement strand
ATGCCAGCCGCTTACACTCAAAAGAGATATTCACCCTTCCCCAAAACGGTGCTTCTTCCGTTTTGGGGAAGGGCCGGGGGAGGGGTAAGTTTCCCAAATTGCACGATGAAACCCTAAGATTAATTTAGGGGTGCATCATGTTTATTTAATCCGAGTATAATTTTTAACATTCACCTTCAGGGTGTGAAGAATTATGAAAAAAGGCTATCTAATTGCAGCCGGATTGGTTTGCAGCCTGGCGGCTGTCGCTTATTTCTGGATAACCCGCCAATCTTCCAGTCCGAGGGATGGGCGAGTTGAGGAGTGGATTCGCAACCCGCAGGCGCACCCGGATTGGGCCGTCCAGGCCGGCGCACGCTGCGGTAGCGCCCCGTTTATTCTTCCTACTCACGGCTTAATCGGCTACCTTTGGAATGACACTTTCGATCCAAGCCATCGCCACCAGGGGATTGATATTTTCGGCGGTGACCTGCCCGGAAGAGTTCCGGTTTTTGCTGCCGCCGACGGCTATTTAACTCGCCAGGCGGATTGGAAATCTTCTCTAATTGTGCGACTCCCGGCCGACCCGCTTCAGCCGGATCGCCAGATCTGGACCTATTACACGCACATGGCCGACTCTGGTGGAGAATCGACTATCTCTGATGCTTTTCCGCCTGGAACAAGAGAAGTATTTATAAAAGCTGGTACTCAATTAGGAACCCAGGGTAATTTCTCCGGTACCCCTGGCCGACCTGTTGGTGTGCATCTCCATTTTTCAATCGTCTTGGACGATGGCAAGGGGGGCTTTCGCAACGAGTTGAAGATCGAAAATACCCTCGACCCTTCACCTTACCTGGGTCTGAACCTGAATGCCGGCTCCAATACCGGCGAAATCCCGCATTGCCCGTAAAATTTTATTCAGGCCAGAGGCTCGTTGCCTGCTTTAGCCATTGCAGATTTCGGGTGATCCTGCCCGTCTGCTTCTCTCGCTCCTGATGCATGCAAAAAACACCCTGCTCACTTTATGGGACGGATTATTTAATCTGATATATAATACTCGTATTGGATTTACCAAATAAATTTTGGGGGTAACCCTTCGGGAGATAGTTGGATGGTCTCTTTTCGAGATATAACCAGCGGTTTGCGTAAATTAGAACTCGATCCGATGAACCAGGTGATTGCCCACACCTCACTGTCCTCCTTTGGCGAGGTGCGCGGCGGTGCCGATACGATCCTGGGCGCTCTTCTGGCAACGGTCAAGGGCGTCATGTCCCCGACCTTCACCTACCGCACCATGCTGGTCCCTGAGGAAGGCCCTGAAAACAACGGAATCGCCTACGGCAGCGGGCGCGATCAGAACCGCATGGCCGATTTTTACAAGCCGGATATGCCGGCCGACCCGTTAATGGGCGTGGTGGCTGAAACCCTCCGCCGCCACCCCAGCGCACGCCGTTCCCTGCACCCCATCCTGTCATTTTCGGGCATCCACTGCGAGGAGTTATTGCAGGCCCAGACCTGGGAAGATCCGTTGGCGCCCATCGGCAAGCTGGCGGTCAGCGGGGGCTGGGTGCTGCTCTTGGGGGTGGGCCACACGGCCAATACGAGCATTCATTACGCCGAAAAGCTGGCCGGCCGCAAGCAGTTCTCGCGCTGGGCACTAACCTTGCAAGGTGTAAATGAGTGTCCCGGTTTCCCAGGTTGTTCCGAAGGGTTTGCCGCCCTGGCTCCCCAGGTGGCCGACATCACCCGCACGGTGCAGATCGGCGATTCGATTGTGCAGGCCATGCCGTTGAGCGCGCTGGTTAATGCTGTCGTGCAGATGATCCACGCTGATCCTTACGCCTTACTTTGCAGCCGGGATGATTGCGAGCGCTGCAATGCCGTCAGAGCTGCGATTGCAGCTCCGGCTAATTAAGAATTGGATTCTCGAAGATGCCTCACGACCGCACCCGTGCTTCGCTGAAATTACTTTACAACGTCAGCCGCGAGCTTTCATCCAGCCTGGATTTACGCACCGTCCTGGGACGCATCCTCTTTTTATCTATTGATAACGTCGGCGCCGAACGCGGCACGATCATTGTACTGGACGATCTTCAGCGCCCGCAAGAGGCCGCCATCGTGTATAACCACGAGCTGCTTGCCTATACATTCCAGCAGCTCCAGGCCATCGTCGAGAAGGGCCTGGCAGGGTGGGTGCTGCGCAATCAAAAGGCGGCGCTGATCCCGGATACCAGCCTCGACCCGCGCTGGCTGCACCGGCCGGACGACGACGTCGCCCGCACAGGCACCAAATCGGCCATCTGCATCCCCTTAATGGCTCGCGAGCACGTGGTTGGCATTCTGACCCTGGTCCACCCCGAAGCGGGATTCTTGACCGAGGATCACATGTCGCTGCTCCAGGTCATTGCCGACCAGGCCGGGGCCTACGTATATAATGCCCGCCTGTACGCCTCACTGCAGACCGCCACGCGCCGCTACCGCGAACTGTTCGAAGATAGCATCGATCCAATCCTGATTACTGATTGTTCCGGGAGGATCATCGAGGCCAATCGAGAGGCCGTCCAGTTTACCGAATACGATTTCCAGCAGATTACCCAGTGCTCGATCTTCCAGCTCCACGACCCGCGCATGGATCTGTTGGGTCCAAAGTGCGAAAATCTGTTGGGCGGCGCGAAGATCACCTATGAATCGACTTTAAAGCCGCTCAGTGGGAAACTGATTGCGATTGAAGTGAACGTGTCAAAGGTAGAGCTGGACGAGGTTGATTCGCTCCAGTGGATCCTGCGCGATCTCTCGGCTCGCAAGGAGCTCGATTTGCTGCGCGAGGACCTGACCGCCATGATCTACCACGACCTGCGCTCCCCGCTTTCGAATATCATCTCCAGCCTGGACATGCTCGGCGCAATCCTGCCCATCGACAGCAGCCCGTCCTTGAAGTCCATTTTCAACATCGCTAACCGCTCCACTGAGCGCATGCAGCGTCTGATCAGCTCGCTGCTGGATATCAACCGCCTCGAGGCCGGGCAGCCGATCACCAACCAGAAGGCGGTCGAGGTGAAAAACCTGGTCGATACCGCCGTCGGCGCCGTGCAGCCGCTGCTGGATGGCAAGCAGCAGAGCCTGGAGGTCAAAATGTCCGGCCTCTACCCGTCGATCTGGGCGGACGAGGATATGGCCCGGCGCGTCTTGATCAACATTATTGAAAACGGGATCAAATTTACCCCGGCGCGCGGCAAGCTTTTTGTAGAGGTCCAGCCTGGTGAAACCTGGGTCCAATTCACCGTTGAGGATACCGGCCCCGGCATCCCAATGGAAGCGCGCGACAAGATTTTCGATAAGTTCGTGCGCCTGCAAATGGATCGCTCGACCAAGGGTCTTGGATTGGGCCTGGCGTTCTGCCGCCTGGCGGTGCAGGCCCACGGCGGGCGCATCTGGGTCGAGGGCAGCGCCGGCCGCGGCAGCCGTTTCTGCTTCACCCTTCCAACAACCAAACCAGCTTAATTCTTTATTTCTTTATGCGCAAAATTGGGTGGCTTCGCCGCCCATTTC
>DBMK01000218.1 GCA_002298885.1 Anaerolineaceae bacterium UBA700 | reverse complement strand
GCATTTTCGCATTTAAAAACCTACTTTTTGGGCATTGCCAGGGAAATTCGGCCGCGCTCTTTTTCCACCTTCAGGATTTCCACGTCGATAATGTCCCCCACCTGCAGGCGCGTCCCCGGCGCAAGCTGGGTGCGGTGGAGCAGGCCGTCCTGCTTGACGCCGATGTCGACGAAGGCGCCGAAGTCGACCACGTTGCGCACGGTGCCCTTCAAGCGCATGCCGCTGACCAGGTCGTCCAGCGAGAGTACGTCGCTGCGCAGGATTGGCGCCGGGGTATCCTGGCGCGGGTCGCGGCCTGGGCGTACGAGCTGCTCGAAGATGTCGCGCAGGGTGGGCACGCCCGCGCCGAGGGCAGCCGCCAGTTTCTCCAGCGGCTGGGCCGCCAGGAGGCCGTCCAGGGCGGCTTTACGCCCGGCGGGTGGAGTCTGCGGCGTGAGCCCGGCTTTTTTTAGAACAGCCTCAGCCACGGGGTAGCTTTCGGGGTGGATGGCGCTGGCATCCAGCGGGTTATCCCCGCCGCGGATGCGCAGGAAGCCAGCCGCCTGTTCAAAGGCCTTTGGCCCCAGCCCCGGCACCTTTTTGATCGCCTCGCGGCTGCGGAATGCGCCGTTCTGGTCGCGGTACTCCACGATCTTTTCGGCCAGCTTCGGCCCAATGCCGGCCACGTAGGTCAGCAGGGAGGGCGATGCGGTCGCCGCGTCCACGCCCACCTGGTTGACCACACTTTCCACCACCCCTGTGAGACTGGCCGAAAGCTGCTTCTGGTCCACGTCGTGCTGGTAAAGCCCCACGCCGATGGACTTCGGGTCGATCTTGACCAGTTCGGCCAGCGGGTCCTGGGCCCGGCGGGCGATGGAGACTGCCCCGCGCATGGACACGTCCAGCCCGGGCAGTTCGGCACGAGCCATGGAACTGGCCGAGTACACGCTGGCGCCGGCCTCGTTGACGATGAGGTACTGCACGCCAGGCGTCTTGGTGCGGATCAGCTCGGCGGCAAGCTGCTCGGTCTCGCGTGAGGCGGTGCCGTTGCCGATGGTGATCAGGTCCACGCCGTGTTTTTTGACCAGCGCTTCGAGGATCGACAGCGCCTTGGCTTTCTCCTTCTGCGGCTCGTGCGGGTAGATGGTGACCGTATCCAGCACCTTGCCGGTCGGGTCCACCACAGCCACCTTGGACCCGGTGCGGAAACCCGGATCGATGCCCAGCACAGTGCGCCCGGCCAGCGGCGGCTGTCCGAGCAGGGCGCGCAAGTTGGCGGCAAAGACCCCGATGGCGTGCAGCTCGGCTTTTTCGGTCAGCTCGCGGCGCACGTCGCGCTCGATGGCCGGCAGCAGCAAGCGCTCAGCGGCGTCGTTGATGGCCAGTTCCAACTGCTCCGCCAGTGGTGAGAGGTGGCGCGGCTGGAAGACGGCGTAAACGGCAGCGCGCCAGTCCCGCTCCTGGATCTCGACCTTTACGCGCAGGATTTTCTCAGTCTCGCCCCGGTTGAAGGCCAGCACCTGGTGCGGGCGCAGGCGGTCCACGCCGCACTCGAATTCGTAATAGGACTGGTACACGCCGCGTTCGTCGGCCGCGTCGGCGATCTTCTCGCTGCGCAGCAGGCCGTACTGAAGCGCCTTTTGGCGGGTCACCCGGCGCACCTCGGCTGCATCACTGATGGTCTCGGCCACGATGTCGCGCGCCCCAGCCCAGGCTTCCTCTTCGTTGGGGACCAGGTCGTTGAGGAAGGGTTTAGCAATCTGGGCGAGGGTCTGGCGGGTGGGGGGCTGTTTCAGGATCCACTCGGCTAGCCCTTCGAGGCCCTTCTCGCGGGCGATGCTGGCGCGGGTGCGCCGCTTGGGTTTGTAGGGCGCGTACAGGTCCTCAAGGGCGGTAAGCGAATCGGCTGCGGTGATCTGCTGCTGGAGCTCGGCGGTCAGCTTGCCTTGCTCTTCGATCGACTTGAGGATGGCGGCGCGGCGCTCGTCGACGGCGCGCAGTTTCTCGAGCTGTTCGACGATCTGGCGAATCTGTTCCTCGTCCAGTGTTCCGGTGGCTTCTTTGCGGTAGCGGGCGATGAAGGGCAGCGTGTTCCCTGCATCCAGCAGCTCGATCGTGGCTTCGACCTGCTGTGGACGCACTTTCAATTCGGTGGCGATGGTTGTGGCGTAAGTCATGCCCTGATTATAAACGATTCAAGCTTGACAAATTAGAATTATTGTTCTATAATGTATTTGAGGGGTATTTTATGATATCATTTTCTAATCCAGAGAAACTCCATTCTTGCCGCGCGTCCACCTATTCTCTACTCTCTACTCTCTACTCTCAACTCTCTTCTCTCTATTCTCTATTCTCCATTCTCTAAATCCCTATTTGTTCCATATTTGTTTTCGCGATTCAATTATCAGGAGGACCGATGCCACGCCAACCGGAGATGATCGACGACCCTGCTTCCTGGCTGCTCGAGCCAGAGAACCCGTCCGTCCGTTATTTCACCCTGCTTTACCTGGTCGGGCTGCCGCCCGGCTCGCCGGAGCTCGCCGAAGCCCGCCAGGCCATCTACGCCCAGGGGCCGGCGCCGGCTATCCTGGCGCTGCAATCGCCGGCCGGGTGGTGGGATAATCCAGAAAATGCCACCAAGCCGCTGTACCGCAGCACGCTGTGGCAGTTGAACTTCCTGGCCGAGCTGGGCGCCAGCGCCGAAGTTCCGGCCATCCGCTGCGGCGCCGAGATCCTGCTGGATACGGTGCAGAGCGAGCGCGGCGATTTCCCCAACCAGTCCGGCACATACCACAAATTCACCCCCGCCGACATGCTGTGTTCGGACGGCATCCCCGCCTGGGCCATGCTGCGTCTGGGTTTCGGGATGGAGGACCCGCGCATGGCCCGTGCCGTGCACTTCCTGGCGGACATCCTGCTCTCGCCGGCGCTCAAATGCCATTTCAACCACGATTTCCCGTGCACCTGGGGCATGTCCAAGGCACTGCGCGCCCTGGCGGCGCTGCCGCCGCCGAGCAGAAGCGAGGAAGTCAACCGGGCCATCTCCAAAACAGCCGAGTATTTCCTTGCCAACGACCCGGGCCGCGCCGGGTTTCCGCTGCGCCCGGGCGGGCACGTCAGCGCGCACTGGTTCGAGCTGGGCTTCCCGCGCAGCTACCAGAGCGACCTGCTCGAGCTTGCCGTCACCCTGACCCACCTGGGCTACGCCGCCGACCCTCGCTTCAAGCCCCTGGCCGAATTCCTGCTCTCCAAGCGCCGCATGGATGGGGTGTGGAAGCTCGAGGAGACCATACCGCAGATGCCGGTGCCCTTCGAGCCCAAGGGCAAGCCCAGCAAGTGGATCACCTGGCAGGCCTGGTACGTGCTCAAAACCGCCGGCTACCCGACGCCGTTTTAGAAAAGAAATCTTTAGGTGCGAGGCCCATTACCTTTGCTCCTTGCAGAATGCGGGGGTCACAGACCCCCTATGAGCATTTTGGTTCTACGCTCGAAGGGGGTCTGTGACCCCCGTCTTGCGCAAGCGTTTTCGCTAAACGCATGCCGCTGCGTCCTCGCAAACCGGAATAGTAAGGTGGCTTGTGACGGGATACGGGGGTCACAAACCCCCTGCGAGCGATGGGACAGGAAGCTCTAAGGGGGTCTATGACCCCCGTCTTGCGCAAGCGTTTTCGCTAACCGCTTGCCGCTGCGTCCTTGCAAACCGGAACAGGAATGTGGCTTGTGACGGGATACGGGGGTCACAGACCCCCTTTGAGCATTCTGCATCTGGAAGCAGGTTAAATCAAGGCTCAGAGACCCCCTTTGCGCGAATGGAAATCTAAAATATAAAATCTAAAATCTAAAATCTAAAATCGAAAATGCCTTTTCTTACTTCAACTTACGGTAGTCCCCTTCTCTCACCGTCACCCCCTTTGCGTCCAGGTGTTCCAATAACGCCAGGGCGTACTTGCGGCTGGTATTGAAGTGGTCGCGGAACTGGGCGGCGGTTATCGAGCCGGCGCGCCGGATTTCATCGATCACGGCTGAGACCATTACGTCGTAATCTTCCTTGCGGAATACCACCTCCGGCGAGACCTCGACCAGCCCGCCCTGGTCGACCAGGGCGGTGTACATCTCGATCCCCAGCTCCCCCTGGCAGTCCTTAACCGATGGAGTGGAATAGGGATTCTGGGCAAATTTGGCCAGCAGGCGGTCGACCTGGGCCTGCTGCTGCAGATTGAAACGGGCTTTAAAGCCCGGCAGGCACAGCGAGGCCCCGTTTTCCTCTAATTTACCCTGGGCCACCAGGGTACGCACGGCGGCGTTGAAGAGGCGGGCCGGGAAGAGCTTGAGGCGGCTCTTGAGCTCCTGGCGGGGCATCCCCTTGCGGAAAGGGAAGGCTTTGTGGTACTGCGCCACCTCATCCAGTGCTCGGGCGGATTCGGCGGCCCAGCTTTCGGCGGCAATGACCAGCACATCCCCATTCTGGCCGGCCTCACCCGGTTCGAGTTGGAGGAGCTGCCCGCTGGCCAGCAGCTCGGTCAGGGCAGCCTCGGCCTGGCTGGCCGAAAGGCGCGCCCGGGAGGCGATCTCCTTGACTCCGGCGGCGCCGGAGGCCAGGCTGGCCTGCATCAGCACCTCAGCCGGGCTGCCCTGGCGCAGGGATTCAAGCCTGCGCAGCACGTCAGGGTCGAAGCGCTTGTGGCGCCCCGGCGGGTGCGGGTCGAGGACGATGCCGCCGCCCAGGGTTTCGCCCGGGGATGGGCGGCGCAGGATGTAATGGTCGCCGCGCACCGCCACGATTGGGTCGCGCAGCTCGAGCTGCAGCCAGCCGGCTTCACCGGGCTTGAGCTCCTCCATCCCCAGCAGGCGCAGGCGAGCCACCTTCTCGGTGGCCAGGATAAAAAGCTTGACTTCGCTGTCGTGTTTGATGGAGGCGGTGGCGTCCGGCAGCAGGCGGAACCAGGCATCCAGGCGACCGCTGGCGAGGTATTTGCCGGGGTGGGCCAGCACGTCGCCCCGGTGGACCTGTTCGAGCTCGATGCCGCTGATGTTTACCGCCGTGCGCGTGCCCGGCAGAGCCCGGGTTTCCTTCTTCTTGTGCCCCTGTAGGCCGCGCACCCGGCCGCGCAGCCCCTGCGGCAGAATCTCGACCTCCTCGCCGAGCTCGAGCTGTCCATCGGCCAGGGTGCCGGTCACCACCGTCCCGAATCCGGCAATGGTGAACACACGGTCGACCGGCAGGCGCGGGCGTCCCAGGTCGGGACGGACCGGCCGGCGTTCGAGCACCCCGGCCAGGGTCGTTTTAAGCTCCTCCAACCCGGCGCCTGTGCGGGCCGAGATGCGCAGCAACGGCGCGTCCGCCAGCACCGTCCCTTCCAGCGCCTGGCGCACGTCAATCTCGACCATGTCCAGCCATTCCGGGTCTTTCACCAGGTCACATTTGGTCAGGACGATCACGCCGGCTGGGATCTGCAGGATGTCGAGGATGGCCAGGTGCTCGCGGGTCTGGGGCATTACGCCTTCGTCGGCGGCGACCACAAACAGCACGGCGTCGATGCCCCCCACACCTGCCAGCATGTTCTCGATAAAATCGCGGTGGCCGGGCACGTCCACAATCCCCACCGGCTCGCCGTCTGGTAGAGTCATCCAGGCGAACCCCAGCTCGATGGTCATCTCGCGGGCCTGCTCCTCTTTGAGCCGGTCCGGGTTGATGCCAGTCAGCGCCCGCACCAGTGTCGATTTACCGTGATCGACGTGACCCGCTGTGCCGATGACGCGCATTATGCCCGGGGCTGCTCAAAGGTCTTTTCGAATTCGTCCATCCACTCATGGGCGGCGGCGACCACGCTTTGCAGGCGCTTCTGCTCCTCTTCGATCAATTGATGGAGCGAATCGCGCAGCTCCAGCGCCATATCCTCGATGAGGACCAGGCGGTCGTTGTACTTTTCAAAGGAGCGGTTGAATTCACGCTGCTGCTCCTCAATAGATAGCGAATAGTTAGTCCAGCGTTTCTGGTCGTCGGCCTTATAGGAGACCCATTCTTGCCGGAACCTGTCCTCGACCAGTCGCTGCATCTCGGTGATCTCGTTGAGTCGGCGCTCGAAGCGTTGGGTGATCTCGTCGAAGGACTCTTGCGAGCGCTTGACGGCGCGCTGGGTGGCGTCCAGGGCCTGCAACTGGGCATCCAGGTTGACCGCCTGGTGGGTGATGTCATCGAACTTGGACTGCATGTCCTTCCAGGTGCGGTCGCGCTCCACCTGCCACACGGTCTGCTTGTCGATGAAGCTAGACTGGCTGGCGCGACGCTCCGTCTCGGCGGCCTGCACTTCGCCGATGCGCAGCTCCAGCTTGCGTTGGCTCTCGCTTGCCAGGTCCACCTTGCCGCGCTGCTCGTCCTGGCGCTTGCGCAGGGCCTGCAGCTCGCCCTGTAAATCGGTGAGACGCTTGTTGTCCTGCTTGCGGGCCTCGTCCAGGATGCGCAGGGTGCGCTTGTACTCCTCGTCCGAGCGCTTGTACTCGGTGATCTTCTGGTCGGTCTCTTCGATCAGGCGGGCCAGGCGGTATTCCTCTTCCACCCGCGCCTGGACGCCCTTCTTCAGGTCGGGGATAGGCTCCAACCCCTTGCGAACTTCGCCGATGGATTTATTGACGGCTTCCATGTCTGCCCGGCGAATTTTGTCGTTCTCGCGCTCGCGTTCGCCGCGCTGCTTCTCGATCGCTTCCAGCGTGCGGTTGGTCTCGACGCGCATCGAGAGGATAGAGGTCTCGATCTGGTCGAAACGCACGAGTTGGGCGGAGATGCGCGCCAGCTCGGTGTTGAGCTGGTTCAACTGCTGGTTGATGGGCGGGACTCCGCCCTCCAGATTGGCCAGGCGCGCTTCCAGAGAATCGATGGCGGTCTTGTCCTTGCGGCGTTCATTTTCCAGCCAGCTCAAGTTCGATTTCAACTGCTCAATTGTTGCTTCAACATCCATTGGTTGTACTCCTGAACGTCCGAAGGATTTTTGAACCACGCACGCTAATATTATAAAGTATATCAGAAACGTTTTATGTCCCGCGCCGGGTGAGACTGATGGGGATCTTTTCCGGAGGCGCAGCCCCCGGAAAAG
>DBMK01000031.1 GCA_002298885.1 Anaerolineaceae bacterium UBA700 | reverse complement strand
CAGGGCGAGATCTGGAACCGCCGTAAAAACGGGGAAATCTATCCGGAATGGCTGCGCATCAGCGCGGTTCGCGGGGCGGAGGGCAAGGTGGTCAACTACGTGGGCATGTTCAACGACATCACCACGCGCAAAGAAGCCGAGATGCGCCTCCAATTCCTCGCCTCGCACGACGCGCTGACGGGGTTGCCCAACCGCGTTCTGTTCGGCGACCGGTTGGAACAGGCGCTGTTGCGCTCAAGGCGCACCCGCAAGCAGGTGGCAATTCTCTTCCTCGATCTGGACGGCTTCAAGGCGATCAACGATACCTACGGCCACCAGATCGGCGACAAGCTGCTCCAACTGGTCTCTATGCGCCTCAAGGAGAATCTACGCTCCTCCGATACAGTAGCCAGGCCTTCCGGCGATGAGTTCACCATGCTGCTGGAAGACATCAATTCCCCCGCCGATGCGTTGATGATCGGCTACAAGGTGGCGCGGGCATTATCCGTCCCGGTGATGATCGAAGGGCAGTGGATTTCGGTGAAGGCCAGCCTGGGGTTTAGCCTGTTCCCCAACGACGGTACCGATGGCGAGACGCTGCTGCGCAAAGCAGACATGGCCATGTACCAGGCCAAGAAAAACAACCGCGGTGGGGTGCTGCGTTACCGCGAAGGGTGAAACGACGGGCGGGCGCAAGGCCCACCTCTATGTGGACTCGATTCGGGCGAGCGACCAGTTTATTTCTCGTAAGTTCTCATACAACGGCAAATAGGCTTCACGGTAAAGGCGGTCATACCAATCGTTAAGCCGCGGCTGCGGCTCGATTTCGAGGTATCGGTAGCGCAGCGATGCGACCGCCTGGGCCGGGTCGTGGAAGACCCCTGCACCCAGCCCGGCCAGCAGGGCGGCGCCCCACAGTTCGGCTCCCAGGCTGTGGGCCGCCGGGAAGGCGACCGGGGCCAGCAGGACGTTCCAGGGCGGTCCGGCTAAGGCTTTGAGCGGCGAACCGCTCAGCAGCAGGCCGGCAGCCAGCGCCAGGGCCAGCCCGGCCGGGACCAGGTGCAGGCGCGGCCGCTCGCGGTCGTCCTGCAGGCGCAGGCAGCCGAAGGCCCAGGCCAGGGCCAGCATACCGCCCACCTCCAGGGCCACCACCACCAGGCTGCGCGTGCCGGCCAGCAGGTAGAGCGGGATGGAGGCGATGGTGGTGCTGCCGGCCAGGGCATCGTCGGTGATGGCGAAGGCGAGAACCACCGCCACGGCGCCCAGCAGGGTCGCCCACAGCGGCCAGGAGCCGGCCAGCCAGGCGAAGGCGACGGAGCGGCGGTTGACGGGGGTCTGGCAGATGAGGTAAACGTCGTCCTCGGAGAAGGCGAGGGGGGAGCGTCTGGCGGCCCGATTAACTGCGTATAGCCACCACGCCAGCAGCAGCAAACTCAAAAAACCGGCGGCAGCAGTCGGTACTGAGCTCACCCCCAGGACGGCCAACAGGCTGCGGGCGGTGCTGGAGAGGAAGGACAGCATAGCCATGCCCCACAGGCCGAAGAAGATGGCGGCATACCCCATGTAAATCTTCTGCGAAAACGAGCGGTCGTTGCGGTCGTAGCCGGTGAGGATCAACCAGTAGCGCAGGTCGGAGGCAAGCTGGCGCGAGCGCACCAGCCACACCGGGTTGGGGCGGGGGAGACGGGCGGAAGCGGCAGGCTGCATTACGCCGCCTCGAGCTGGCCCTGAGCCATCGTCCAGCGCCGGGCCTGCAGGTCTTCGGCGAGTTGCGGATTGTGCGAACTGATCAGGATGGCCGCCCCCTGGTCGCGCAGCTTCAGCAGGTAATCCTTCAGCAGCAGCACTCCCTCGGGGTCCAGCGCCGAGGCCGGCTCGTCCATCAGCAGCACGCTCAGCGGGCGGATCAGCGCCAGCAGCAGCCCCAGCTTGAGGCGCATGCCGCGCGAATAGTTGTGCGGGTACAGGTCCCGGCTCTGCCACAAGTCGAAGCTCTTCAACAGGCGCTCGGCCCGACTTTCGAAGCCCTGTCCCGCCCCGTACGCCTGGGCGATGAACAACAGGTGCTCCCAGGCGGTCAGCTCGGTGTAGAAGCGCGGCACGTCCGGAACGAAGGCCAGCCGCCGCTTGGCCTCGACCTCGTCCTTGTACAGGTCGAAGCCCTCAATGGACACGCTGCCCGTTGAGGGGCGCAGCAGGCCGCTCAGGCACAGCAGCAAGGTCGATTTGCCGGCCCCGTTGGGCCCGGCCAGAACGGCAATCTCGCCGCCCCGGAGCTCCAGGTCGGTTTCGGCCAGGGCCCGGAACGCACCGTAATAGCGGGAGAGGGTATGGGTTTGCAGAAGAGGGGGCATACAAGGATTATACGCTCAAAGGCGGTCTTCGCGAAGCACCCTGTAAGGGATGACCGCCGTGTGTGACCGGGCTGACGGCTTCGGGAAAAGCTGCGCTCGCTGGGGAGAGGCCGGGGTCACAGACCCCGGCAGAGCAGTGATGTTATGCGCTCAAAGTCGGTCTTCGCGAAGCACCCTGTAAGGGATGACCGCCGTGTGTGACCGGGCTGACGGCTTCGGGAAAAACTGCGCTCGTCGGGGAGAGGCCGGGGTCGCAGACCCCGGCGGAGCGACAGGGCAGAGACGGTTTTGTTGACAAGGCTCGTTTCGACGTGCTATCATGGATTCGCTTTTGAACCATCACCCTTTGAGACCATGCAAAAGGAGCAAGTCATGTCTATTGTAAACGCCAAGGAACTGCTGGTTAAAGCGACCCAGGGGCATTACGCCGTGGGGGCATTCAACGTCACCAGCCTGGTGCAGATGGAAGCGGTGGTCGAAGCCCACGTGGAGCGCAAGGCCCCGGTCATTATCCAGACCTCGGTGGCCCCAACCAAGCTGCTGGGGATCAATGTGCTGGTGGCCATTTACCGCACGCTGGCCGAAGCTGCCCCCATCCCGATCTGCCTGCACCTGGACCACTGCACGGACGTGGCCTATTGCAAGAAATGCGCCGACGCCGGCTACACCAACATCATGATCGACGCCTCCAAGCTGCCCTTCGAAGGCAACATCCAGGCCACCAAAGAGGTGACCGACTACGCCCACAAGGTCGGCAACATTTCGGTCGAAGGCGAGCTGGGCACCGTCAGCGGGGTGGAGGACCAGATCCGGGTGGTTGAATCCGAGTCCGAGCTGTGCAACCCCGACCAGGTGCTGGAGTTCGTGGACCGCACTGGAGTGGACCTGCTGGCCCCGGCCATCGGTACGGCGCACGGCATTTACAAGACGGCCGACCCCAAGATCGATTTCGAGCGCTTCAAGCGCATCTTCGACATCGTCAACGGTAAGACCCTGCGCACCCCGATGGTAATCCACGGCGGCACCGGCCTGCCGCGGGCCACGGTGGAGCGCCTGATCTCCTACGGCGGCTCCAAGGTCAACGTGTCGACTGAGCTCAAGCATTCGATGATCGACGCCACCTACAATTACCTCAGCGAGCACCGCGACGAGTACGATCCGGGTAAGGTCGACCAGGCCGTCAAAGAGGCCATCAAGAAGACCGTCTTCAACTGGATCGATTGGTTCGGCTGCGCCGGCAAGGCGTAACCGGGGGCGAGGCCATCCATGTCACCCTTAAAAGCAATTTTCTTCGATCAGGACGGCGTAATCATCGACACCGAGCGCGACGGGCACCGGGTTTCGTTCAACGAGACCTTCAAAGCCTTCGGCTATTCGTTCCAATGGGGCGTCGACGAGTACCACAAGCTGCTGCAGATTGCCGGCGGCAAGGAGCGCATGAAGTCCTACATGGACGAGAAGGGCATCACCGCCAAGATGAGCCCCGAAGAGGTCGACGAGCTGATTAAAAAGATGCACAAGTTCAAGACCGACAAATTCATCGAGATGATCGAGAGCGGTCAGCTCCCTCTGCGTCCGGGCATCCGGCGCTTCATGCAGGAAGCCAACCAGGCCGGGCTGGTCATCGGCATCTGCACCACCTCCGACGTCAAGGCGGCTCACGCCATTGCCTACAAGGTGCTCGCCGACATCAAGCTGAGCTTCGTACTGGCCGGCGATATGGTCACCAAGAAGAAGCCTGACCCGGAGATCTACAACCTGGCCATGCAGAACTGCGGCCTGGGCCCGCAGGAGTGCCTGGTAGTGGAGGATTCGCGTAACGGCCTGCTGGCGGCCAAGAACGCCGGCCTGCGGGTGGTTGCCACCACCAACCCGTACACCGAAAAAGAGGATCTGCACGAGGCGGAACTCATCCTCACCTGCCTGGGCGATCCGCAGGGCGAGAAGGCCGTGCTCAAAGCCGGCAGCCTGGGCCCCGGCTTCGACGGCGTGCTGCACGTGGCGCAGTTGGCGGCGCTATTTAGCTGACCTAACCCCCGGCCCCCTTCCCTAAAGG
>DBMK01000318.1 GCA_002298885.1 Anaerolineaceae bacterium UBA700 | reverse complement strand
GATTCCTGGCAGCATAGCTGCCAGGAATCCGCTCATAAATAATATTTATTGCAGGATAGAGTACAATTAAGTCAGTCACACATGGGAGTGGACTTCATGGCAGGGAAATCAAAATACCTGGTCCTTCTGATTGGCTTGATTGCAATATTTTTTAGTCTGACTGCAGAGCGGAATCTAGCGCCCCAATCCAATTCCGTCTACCTGGTGAGCCCGGCTTCCTGCCCGCCCAGCGGCTGCGTCGCCGGGCAGCGGCTGAACATGCGCACGGATTTCACCCTGGGAACTTTCGATGCTTCGGCTTCGTCCGACGGTAACACGCAGGTATGCGTGTATGCCCCCACCAATTGGTCACCGATTCTGCTCGAACCGGGTAAAATCGGCGGCGTAAGCGGGGCGGCTTATGCATCGGACAGTCCAAATTGCGACGATGCCCCCCACGATTACTTCCTGGCCGGCGGCGCTCACGCCGATCTTCCGACCAGCCTGTTCGGTGACTCGCTTGGATTCGCCTTCCGCTTCCCAGGGGCAGCGAAAACATCGGGTTCGATCCTGGTGCGCGTGCGTGAATGGATAGCGGGAAGCTGGACTACGACCAGCGAAGCCTTCAGCTTTGTCCCTGTGACGGCGCGTACGAGCCAGGTTTACGTGGCAAACGACGCCACCGCATGCGGCACGAACACCCCCTGCTTCGTCAACAGCATGGACGACCTGCCTAATGGCATCGGCACTGGTTTGAAGGACGCTGTCGATTCGAGTACGGCACAGATCACCATCAACGTCCTCGGCAATTACAACATCAAAAGCAATACTGTCCTGATCGACAAACCGCACATCATCAGCGGCCTGAACAACGCTTCCCTGGTCTACCAGGGCCTGGATTGCAGCCAAACAATGTTGAAAATAACGGCCGGAGCAACCCTGAGCGACCTGACCATCAGCGACGGCGGGTGCGCGACGACGAGCCGCAACCTGATACGCATTGAAAGCACCAGCGCAGCCGACCAAATCACACTCGAATCCAACGACCTGGTAAACGGGCAGGACGCCATTCAAATCGGGCCGGCAAACGCTGCGGATATCCTGGTGCGCTACAACCAGATCAGCCAGAACAGCGGGTATGGGATCATTATCGATTCTTCCAACCCCAATGCGGGCATCCTGGACGCAGTGGCAAACAACATTTTCTCCAACCGCAGCGGCGCCCAGGTTGATTGTGGCAACGTCGGCGGGACCACGCCGGTGTTGAAGGGAACGGTCGACCATAATTTTTGGGGAGCAGCCACCACAGCCAACGCAATTTCCAAGTGCACCTTCACCGATGGCAAGCGCCTGGGGGCAGCGGTGATGCACAATGCTGGAGCGCCCGGGCTCGATACCCAGCGCGTGACGGTTTCCAGCACACTGACGTACGCGTTCGGGGACCAGGTAGGCTTCCAACTGCTGCGCGCCATCACCGTGACCGGATTTGACCTGTACATTGTCAACCATGGTTACGGCAGTTCCGACAACATCCCATTCACTGGAGCCCAGTCCGCAAACCCAACCGCGTGCGGCAATTTCTGGGACATCTTTATGGCGGACTCAGCGGTCACACCGGACAGCACGAGCGTATTGGACCTGCATTTCAAGTATAACCTGAGCGCAAACTGCGTCTCCACCATCAACACCACCCGTTTCTGCAACCAGACGTCAGATCCCTCCCAATATCCCCTGTTCTGGTACGAGGCCGCAGCAAACACCTGGGCCACCACCGGGCGCGCTCCCGGCGGGCAGCCGACCCGCTGCGACACCAGTAAGAGCGAGGTCATCGTTTCGATTGATGCTGCTGATGGCCGGCCCAACTTCAACGACCTTTCCAGGGTGCCATTTGTCGCCGGGCTGCCGGGCCAGTCAGCAGCCGTCGTCTTTTCGAGCTTTACTGCCGCCCCAGGCGACAAAAAGGACGTGCTGAACTGGACGACTGCCAGCGAAACGAGCATCGCCGGCTTTATCGTCACACGCAGCACCAAGGCTGATAGCGGTTTTGTGGATGTCAGCGATCTAATCCCCAGCCAGGGAACCAACGGAAACGGTGCCGTCTACCAGTACATCGACCAGCTAAATTTGGTGAATAACACAACCTATTACTACCGCCTGAAAATTGTCAACCAGGACCTGAGCACGACCTTTTCAGGAACGGTTTCGGTGATGCCCTTCCCATCCACGCCAACGCCTACCCCCACCCGCACCATTACGCCAACCAGGACCAACACGCGCATTCCGCCCACGCCTACCCGCACGCGCACGCTGTTCCCCACCACCATATTCTATTACCTCTCACCCACGCCGACCGGGACGCGGACGATCACGCCCACTTCACCCTTCAAATCCATCACCCCAACTGGGTCTGTAACGCCCACGCTTGGGGGCACTTCCCTCGCCCCGGAAGGCACCAAAACGAGCGCCTATCCGGCAGTCACGGCCAGCCTCACCGTGCCGGCAGCGACCGAACTGGTGGAGGCGCGCCAGACGCGTACCGCGCTGGCTCTGGGTTCGATCACCCCCACCCCGGCTGCGGGCGCCGGGCCGATCAACATCTCGCTGACCGGCGCGCTGGCCATCCTGGCGCTGCTGGCAGCCATCGCCGGCGGGGTGATCTACTTCCTACGCAACCGCCTCCGACTGCCGGCGTAAATTTTCCTTAAGAATAAGCGGGTCTTTTTGACTGCTTCGCAGTCAAAA
>DBMK01000044.1 GCA_002298885.1 Anaerolineaceae bacterium UBA700 | reverse complement strand
GGCTGCGAAGCAGCCCGACACAACCCAAAAAATCATTTAACTTAATCTGCGGTTTACGCAAGTTTCAGCAAGTATTTACGGACTCGGCCCAGTTAACCCCCTAGAATTACGTTTAAATCTTGCGTTAATGGGTTAATTGGGAAAAATGAAGTCCGGCGAATATATCCAGCCCGATCTCGAAAAAGCACTTCAATGGATTAAGCGGAATACCTACGAAGGTAAGGGGATAGCCTTTTCGACGAAGCGGAGCCAATGCAGTAAGGTTTCGACTGCTGCGCTGATTCCATCGTTGGTGGCCGTCGGGGAGGATGCCTTGGCCAGGCAATATGCCGCCTGGCTCTGCAAGGAACAGCAGGCAGACGGCTCATTTGAATTTGGCGGTGAGGTTTTTAATCCGTTCATTTCCACCTGCCAGGTTATCCTGGGCTGGATGGGGATCGTTGCCTCCGCTCATGGCGTGCTGCCGCACCTGAAAAAATCTGCCAGGTGGCTGGCCAGAAAAATCGGGTCGGAAACCAGTCTTGAAGCCGAAAAACTTATTGGACTGGTCTGCCTTACCAAATTGGCAGCCTATTCAAACGATTTTGAATTCCTAAAGCCAGAAATCGATAAGCACTTACAGGGGCTCCAGGCCGACAAATTCCTTGAAGCCTGGCAGGAGCAATCCCCGGCATACGATGTTCAGATCTTGGCTTTAAATGCCTTGTTCGATCTGGGTTTCCAAACGACGGCCCGCATCGGGATGCTTAAATTTGCTGGCCAGCAGACCGGGCTCGGCGCAATCCCAGCGCAGCCGGGTGTCCAATGGGTATCGATTTCCACCCTGGCGCTGGCGGCAGAATTTTGGCGCCAACTTTCCTGTACAGATAGGGTGAATAAAGCCCTGAATTTCCTGGGCCTCTTCCAGAATCCGGGAGGCGGTTTCTTTGGCTCATACGGCGTAGACGCGAATTTCTTCCCGGATTGCGAATGTTCATGGTCTGCTGCCAGTGTTTTAAAGGTGCTTACGAATGGGCACATAAGTATAGAGAAGGCTAATCCAATTTTCCCTGTAAAAAAAGAAATTCGACGCTTGGCCGTGGTTCCCAGCGATCCGTTGCAGGCTTACGTTGCCAAGGGACGTGAAAGCTTGCTGCAGGATTATTATAATCCGGGCGGTTTTTTTGACGAAGTTTACTGCCTTTCACCATTGGAAACGGAGGAAGTCCACAAATATGGCATGGTGATCCTCCCGACAAAGGCCGAGGAGCTGGCCGGCCGGTTAAGGGATCTGGATATCGATGTGATCCGGGCGTATGGGGGGTACTGGGCGTGTGATTTTGCTTGCCAGAATAAAGCTGCCGGAACCCCGGTAGTCGTTTCTGTCCATGATACCAATCCAGACCTTCTATTCGAGAGCATCAAGCAGGCCGATTTTGTGATGTGCGTCAGCAATCCGGTGAGAAACCTCGTGCTTTCCAAAGGGGTGCTGCCCGGGCGGATTATTCCTTTTGCTAACCGGGTCGATCTGGATATTTTCAAGCCCAGCCGCGATCCACAAGCCAGATCGGATTTTGAAAAGCTGTTTCCCGGAAAATATCGCATTTTGCACATCGGGCGCAGGCAGGAAGAAAAGAATCTGGACACGCTCATCAAGGCCCTGGCATACCTGCCTGAAGAATACACGGCTATTTTCATCGGCCAGGGTGATCTGGAACCATTCACACGCCTGGCGCGAGAAAACAACGTTGTCGACCGGTGCCATTTTATTGATTCAATCCCCAACCAATTGCTGCCGGAATATTATTCCTTCTGCGATTGCTTTTGCACGCCCAGCCGTTGGGAAGGGTTCGGCATAGTCTTTATCGAAGCCATGGCCTGCGAGGCGGTGGTGGTGACGTCCGACATTGCCCCGATGAATGAATTCATCACCAACGGCGTGAGTGGAGTTCTGGTGAAGAATTACGAGGATCCTCTCTCGTTGGCAATGGCCATCCGGCGTGTGTGTACTTATGAGAGCCTGCGAAAAAAGCTAAAATCTAACGCTCGCCAGGCAGTCTTACCTTTCAGTAAGGAAAAAATTGACGAGCTGGAAGCAAATATTTACCGGGATGTTTTAAAAACCCGATCAGCAGCGATTGTCTGAAATGATGTTCTCTTTTTCAAGGATTTTTCTTATTCATGAATTACCCGGCTGATTTACCCCTTGAATCCAACCGCCGCCATCACTACGTTTCGCGGCTGCCGGTTTACCGGCTGTTGGCAGAAGCGAATTTGAGCGATCCAGAAGAGCGGTCCTCACAGGGCTTGGCGGATAAATTGCGAGCGGCCGGCATGGAAAACCCGGTATTGGATAATTATTGGAAGCGGGTCGAATTCGTCTCCTCACATTGCCGGGGAAAAGTCCTGGAAATTGGGTGTGGATGCGGCAATCTCACACGTTACATCAGCGCCAACCCGTGCGTTACCTTGATCGACGCCGTAGATTTGGTTCCAGAATACGTGCAGGTTTTGGAGGCTTACGCATTCCCAAAGGTCAGGGCCTTCTGCCAGGATATCACCACCACGGACCTCCCCCAAAAATATGATTGCGTGGTCCTGAGCGAAGTCATCGAGCACCTGACGCTCGACCAGGAAGCGACCATGCTCGCCCGTTTGCTGCCCTTCCTCAATCCGGAGGCCATATTTGTCATCACCACCCCCATCGGCTTCATGCCGGATCCGGATCACGTGCGCGGTTTCAGCCCGGCGGAATTCAACGGCCACATCGACGGGCGATACGGCAGACTGCTGACCCTCGCCGATAACGGCATCCAGCAATTCGCGGTTGCAGTCCACGACCCGGATTGGCGACGGTCAAGCCCGAGGATATCCGTCGTTTTGCCGACCTATAACCACCTCGAATTTTTACCCCAGGCAATTGAAAGCATCCGCTGCCAGACGTTCAAGGATTACGAATTGATTGTCGTTGACGACGGCTCGACGGACGGCACACAGGAATTCCTGGATAGCCTGGACTTTTTCAAAATGAGAGTGATCCACCAGGAAAACAAGCGGCTGCCCGGCGCATTAAATACCGGAATGTCGATCGCTCGCGGCGAGTTGATCACCTGGATCTCGGCGGATAATTTCTGCTCACCCTATTTCCTGGAGGCGTTCGCCAGAGCATTCGATTGCTTCCCGGATGCCGGGTTTGCCTGTTCGGCGTTTGCCTGGATCGATACCGGCGGAAACATTACAGACGTCGAGCGCGACCAGGATTTGAACCCTTACAGTCTGCTCACCAAACATGATTTTGGTATTGCTTCGTTCATGTATCTCAAGAAATGCCAGGATTCGGTTGGTCTGTATAACCCTGAACTGGAAGGCGCGGAAGACTGGGATATGTGGCTGCGGATCACGGAAGCCTATCCTACAATTTACGTCCCAGAGGTTCTTTATTACTACCGGCTTCACGAAAACAGTATGACGGCCACAAAACGGCAGAAAATCTGCCTCGCTACGCGTGAAGCCTTTAATCTGGCGCTCGCCCGCAGGAATATGAACCTGGGTCTGCAGGAACTGTATCCGGGATTCAATGATTGCAATGATCAACTGACGGCAAGATACGACGCCTGCCTCGATTTTGGGACCCGGCTTTTGGCCTGTGATTTTGTTCCGCCGGATTACGCACAGGTTTTCTTACAAAATGCTGTAAATCTGATGCCTCAGTCTATGAATGCAGTCGCCCTTCTATCCCTGGCATATGCTTATAACCGTGAGTGGGATAAGGCCTACCAATTGCTAGAACGGTCGCTTGTGCAAGGCCGGCCTTGGTTAAACCAGCTCTACGAGCAGATCGGTTGGGCCATGAGCAAGAACAGCTTGGCTGAGCTTCCCTCAATTAAGGATTATGCCGTCGATTTGTCGACTTCTGAGATAATTTTGAAATCATCCCAGAAAAACCGAAATACTTTTTCACTAACGTCAGGCCAACCGATGAAAACTGAAAATCAAGCGCAATCAAAAACGATAACCGATGCGGAAATTTTGCTCAGCCACGGGAATTTGCTCCTGCAGGAGGGGAAATTCGATGGAGCCTGTAGAGCCTTCATCCAGGTGGTCATGAACGATCCAAAAAACGTGGCGGCTCTCACGAGTCTAAGTGCTACGCTATTAATCTTAGGCCAAATCGGCGATTCGAAGCTCTACGCGCAAATGGCTTACGATATTCGTCCTGAGGATCCCCAAATTAGCAATCTATTGGGCCAGATCTGTTTTAGAGAAGGTAATTTTAACCAGGCCATCGAATATTTATTTACAGCCAACCAGTACACACCTGAAGATGAAAATATATTCTGTCTTTTAGGAATGTGTTATTTAGCACTTCAAAAGTTCGACTCGGCGGGCGCTTTATTCAATTATGCCTTATTCCTGAACGCCGATAATCAAATTGCTGCCGAGTATTTAAATGCCACGACCGGCCTGGATAATTCCGCAATTAATGATGAGCCGAAAGTTTCGGTGATTGTGGCCACGAAGAACCGTCCGGAAACACTGCGCCGGGCGATTGCTAGCATTCTTTTCCAAACCTACCGGGATTTTGAAATCATCGTCGTAAACGACGGTGGGGAGGACGTCCGCTACGTAATCGATGGATTTAATGAAAATAACCGGATCCATTATTTTCAGTTGGACCATTCGCGGCGCCTGCCGGGGGCGAGAAATTTCGGCATAAACCAATCCAAGGGTAAGTACCTGGCGTATCTGGATGACGACGATATATTCTATCCCAACCACCTGGAAACGCTGATGAATGAACTTGAGGCGAACCAGCTTTCCGTGGCGTACTCCGATTCAAACCGGGCCTGGCAGGTCCAAAACGGCACTGGTTATCAGACAACGAAAAGGGATGTTCCCTATTCGCATGATTTCGATTACGACCGGATCCTGAACGAAAACTTTATCCCGGTATTGTGCTTCGTGCACGCTCGCGAGTGCATGGACCGGGTTGGCCTATTTGACGAAAGCCTGGTCTTTTTGGAAGATTGGGAATTATGGATCCGCATGTCGCGTCAATATGAGTTCCGCCACGTTGCGAAAATTACGTGCGAGTTTAGCTGGCGGCAGGACGGAAGTACGGAGACGAGCGGCCACCGGCCTGAGTTCATAAAATACTACGAGATCATCCGCAGCAGGTATCGTCAGTTTATTGAGGAAGCGGATTTGCGTAAGAAGATAAACCAGCTCGAGAACCAGCTTCAGAATATCGAAAAAGACCTTAGCTCAGCCCGCTTCGAATATGGCGAATTGTTGAAGAGTATGCCGGTCGGCCAAAATTGATTGGGATTTATAGGAATCAAGATAAGGGAAAATCGGAGAGGAAAAAGATATGACAGGCCATAATGGAAAATACCCCTCCCGGGCGATCCAATTTTCACAGCCTCTCGTTTCGATTATTATGTTGTTGTGGAATCAGCTGGATTATACGAAAAAGTGTTTGGAAAGCCTCGAACAAAACACCTGGGAAAAGTATGAATTAATCCTGGTCGATAACGGATCCACCGATGGGACAAAGGAATTCATACATCAATTTGCATCGACTCGTGAAAATGTTAGAGTTATCTCGAACAGCAGCAATAAAGGCTTTGGCGGCGGGAATAACCAGGGTTTGTCCATCGCAGCCGGGGAATACATCCTCTTCCTGAATAATGATGTGATATTAACCCCAGGATGGCTGACTTACCTGGTCGATGGGCTCAGGAACAATCCGGGTCTGGGGCTGATCGGCCCGGTAACCAATTATATAAGCGGCCCTCAATGCATTCCGGTCTCCTATGGCGAGGATTTTCAAAAGCTCAGCTCGTTCAGCACCGGAATCCACCACCAATTTAAGAATGCACTGCACCCCGTGGCGAAGCTGGTAGGGTACTGCCTGCTAACCCGCAAGGCCGTCATCGATCAGATCGGCGGTTTCGACCCTTTGTTTGAAGTTGGGGATTATGAAGACGACGACTTGTGTTTACGAGCTGGCTGTATGGGCTGGGGAGCAGCCATTGCCCGAGATGTTTTTATTCATCACTTTGGCTCGCGCACCTACAGCGATAAAAGGTTAAACCACCTCGAAAATGCAAGGATCAATCTACAAAAATTCAAGAATAAATGGAATCTGCCGGCAGCCTGGAGTCCCAACGATCCGTTATTGATCGACGTTCCATCCATGCAATCAGTCTGGTCGCAAAGGATCGATCTCCCGAACCTTTCAAAAACGCATCGCTGCCTGAATGACGGCAAATGGTGGGAAGAGCTAGCTGGCATCCAGCCTGCCGAAAAAGTCCCTGTCCAAATAATCCCCAAATCGCATGATCTCTTTAAGGAAAATAAACCAGTATCAAAAGAAGGAAATAAAATATTATTTGTCGTACACGGGTTCCCTCCGCAATTAGCCGGAGGGACGGAGGCCTACACATATCGTTTGGCAAAAGCAATTCAGCAATTGGGCCACAATGTCGAGGTCTTTTGCCCGCAAACGAACCAAATCGGCAGGACCGATGTCCTGGAACAACAAACCTTCGATAGGATTCGCGTCTGGCGGTATCTCCCATCGATGGAATCGACCAAAAGTCCTCAACACAGAAATACGAAAATTGTCCAGCTTTTTGAAAACCTGGTTAAACAGGGCGATTACGATCTGATCCACGTCCAACACCTGATGTGGCTGAACCCTGCCGTCGTATTGGTTGCCAAGCGGTTACAAATACCGGTCGTGATTACGCTGCACGATTTTTATTTCCTGTGTTCACGAGTATTTCTGTTGAATTCCAGGATGGAAATTTGCCAGGGACCTTCCTCCCCCCAAAAATGCCTTGAATGTCTGAAAAGCGCTGAGCCACAGGAAAAAGAGGCTCTTCCGACCATGGAGAGCATTATCAACCGGCAAAACCAGGCGAAATTAGTCCTCAATTCGGCTGATCTGGTAATGGCTCCTTCTCGATATGTGGCCGACAAGTTTCACAGTTATGGTTTTATCGACAAAGGGATAAAGATTTGGAGCCTAGGCTTGAATTCTGCGAAACATAGGCTGCCGGCCACAAAATCAGACAAAATTACATTTGCTGTATTAGGAAACCTGGCGCCTCTTAAAGGGACCGATTTGCCAATCCGGGCCTACAACTGGCTCGACCTGGCTGAAAAGGCAAAGCTATGGTTTTACGGGAATCCCTTGGGAGAATATGGCGTAAACCTGCTCGAACAAATCAATCTGATGCGCGGGATTGAGTATAAGGGACCCTATAAACAGGAAAACCTCGCCGAGATCTTTGCTAAAGTTGACGCTGTCATTGTCCCATCGCTGCAAGAATCCTATTCATTCGTGGTCCGCGAAGCGCTGATCCATAAAATCCCGGTGATTGCATCCGCTGCCGGTGGGATTCCGGAAATCATTAAAGATGGATATGGCGGCCTGTTGTTTGAGCCCGGCGATTGGCAAGCACTGGCTGGAAAGATGAAAGCCATCGTCGACAAGCCTGAATTATTGGACGAGCTAAGAGATAAAATACCTGCCGTCCGGGAGATGCCGGAAGAAGCTGCGGAAATGCTAAAAATCTACACTGGATTGATCGATAAAGATAAATCTGGCCCAGGCAGCCCGCAGGAGATCCTCGAAGAGATCCTGAATTCTGATGACATCCCGCTGGCGCTTTTGCAGCATGAGAAAAATGTCGACGAACGGTTAATCTGCTTGATCAAGGAAAATTCTCAAGCGGAGCGCGCCCTCGGCAACGCAGAATTATCCGACAGCCTGGATCTGCTGGCAGAGTTTATTAGAGATATGATTCACGAGAGAGAAAAAGTAATAAATTGACCTACCCCCCGGCCCTTGAGTTTGGCCTTTTTCGAAAAGGCCTCAGAAAAAGCCCCTTCTCCACCCCGTGGATCGCGGAGCACGCCTGTGGCGGAGGGGGTTGGGGGTGAGGTCAATGCCGGAATTTTAAAAAGGCCAAACTCCAGGGAGAATTCAAAAGGGATGTTGCAGCGTTTTACACCGCAACATCCCTTTTAAATTCTCCCAAAATGGGAATCAAGCTGCCTCAGGCTGGTCTATAAGCCGCATTCTGTCCAACAGGCAAAGCCTGCCTGGAGGATCATCTCTCTCGACTGCCGGTTACCCGGCAGCTCCAGCAGCCTACCCGGGACTCAGAAGGGGCGAGCCGCTCCTCATCCCCAGAGGGGATATTGTCCCTGCTTGGCCTTGCTCCCGGTGGGGGTTACCTGGCCGCGGCATTACTGCCAGCGCCGGTGGTCTCTTACACCGCCTTTTCACCCTTGCTCCCTTGCGGGGGCAGTTGTTTTCTGTGGCCCTATCCGAAAGATTACTCCCTCCCGGGCGTTACCCGGCACCGTGCTCTGCGGAGTGCGGACTTTCCTCGACCCGGACATTCGTCCGAGACGCGATCCTCCAACCTGCCTGAGGCACCTCTATAATAACCGCTAAACCGGTTTGGGTCAATCACGCCGCTTAATATTTTTGTTAATTATGCTTCCCCGGTGGGTTCTAAACCGGCATATGCGGGTATAATCTTTTATTGATGAGATGAGAATGAATTACCCGAGCATATTACCGGGAGCGTGGGTTGTGCCTGGTGGGGAGCGCTGATGCCTTTTGTAGCAGGGGAGACCATCGGATCATACAAAATTATCGAGCCGTTTGGCCAGGGGGGCATGGCCAGCGTCTTCAAGGCCTACCACGCGGCCCTGGACCGCTACGTTGCCATCAAGGTGCTGCACCTGGCTTTGAACGGCGATCCCAATTTCATCGCCCGTTTCCGCCGTGAGGCGCGCGTCGTCGCCAGGCTGGACCATCCGAACATTGTCCCGGTCTATGATTTTGCCGAATATGAAGGCCAGCCTTACCTGGTGATGAAATTCATCGAGGGCGAAACGCTCAAAGCGCGCCTGCTGCGCGGCGCCGTCAAGCACGAGGATATCCTGCCGATTGTCGAGGCGGTGGGCGCGGCGCTCACCTACGCTCACCACATGAACGTTCTGCACCGCGACGTCAAGCCTTCGAACGTGCTGCTGACCAACAATGGGCAGATTTACCTGGCCGATTTTGGCCTGGCCAAGATGATCGACCGCGACGATGCCAGCCTGACCGCCGAACGGCTGGAGGGCACACCGCTCTATATATCACCCGAACAAGCCATGGCCAAGCCCGACCTGGACGCGCGCACAGACGAATATTCCTTCGGCGTGATGACCTACGAAATGATCGCCGGGCGCGTTCCGTTCAATGCCGACACGCCCCTCGGCACGGTTCACGACCACATTTACAAGCCGCCGCCCGATCCCAGGACGCTGGCCCCGGAGGTTTCCGAGGACATGCAGGCGGTGCTGCTAAAGGTGCTGGCCAAGAACCGCGACGACCGGTTCAAGAACGTGGCATCGTTCGTGCGCGCTTTCCGCGCCGCATTCACCGGGCAGCCGGTCATTCCAGAGGGCAGCGTCATCGTCCAATCCTCGGAAGATGAGCAGCTCGTCTTCGTTCCCCCGGATGCGGTTGAGGATGAGCCTCTTGGGCGTCCAGCCGTCCAGGCGCCTGCTGCGCCTGAAGGTACGTCGAAATCCGCACCGCCAATAGATTTGGAAAGCCTGCCCCCGGTTGTGGCGAACGCAGCGAGCGCAGCAAATACGGCAAATAGAGCGGACTCCTCAGGCCAGGGAAATCCTGCCGGCGGAGCGCCACCGGTGAGTGGCACAGGCGCCGTCACAGCGCCGCTGACCTGGCCGCCTTCCAGGCCGGCTTCTCAGCCCATTCCACAAGCGGTCAAGAAACCAGGCCGTCCGTCCACTCTTTTGGTCGTGATTGCGGTTATTCTTGGAGCGGTGGTATTATTCGTTTCAGGCATCATCCTGCGCGGTGTGCTCTTCAAGGGCCAACAGCCTGCGGCGACCTCGATCCCCACTGCTGCACCAACGGTCGATCTCCCGTCTGAAGCGATCCGCCAGGACCTCGACGCGGCAGTTGCCGCCTGGAAGAACGGCGATTTGGCGGCTGCCCAGCGGCAGATCGAAAAGGCCCACCTGGACATTGCCGGCGACACGACCAACTTCAATAAAGCATTAAATTATCTCGAAGGCCAGAAGAGCTGGCTCCTGGCGGCCGCCTTCGTGTACTCGACAGACCGTCCAAAACTGCTTGAATCGATCACCGCCCAGGTCGAGCTGGTCCACGAGATCCTGTACCGCGCCGCCGCCGACCCGCTTTCAGCCGATTTCATGCAGCGCAACTCGGCGAAACCCTTGTTTGAGGTTGCGTATCTGCGCTACGAAATCTATTTTGGCGACATTCAAAGTGCAGCCGGCGACCTGAATAAGGTGCTCAACAACCGGGTCCAATCCCAACGCTTCCCCGAGGCGCGGTTGCTGCAGGCCGAATTAGCATTAAAACAGGGCAATTCTACCCAGGCATCTTCTTTATTATCCTCGCTAGTTACCGATAACACGCTGCCGGGTTGGGTGCACGACCTGGCGTCAAGTCTGGATCAATCTATCAAACCGAAGTAAAGGAATTGTGCAAAATGCGTAAACCATTTGTGGCTGGAAACTGGAAGATGAATAAAACCGCCGAGCAGGCCCGCCTGCTGGTGGCGGAACTGCTGCCCGGCCTTCAGGCCGTACCGTCCGTCGAACGGGTGCTGTGCCCGCCAGCAACCTCGCTCATGGCGCTCAAAGCCATGCTCACCGGCACCGAGATCGGCCTGGGCGCGCAGAACCTGCACTGGGAAGCCTCCGGGGCGTTCACCGGCGAGCTGTCGCCAGCGATGGTCAAGGAGTTCTGCCAGTACGTCATCATCGGCCATTCTGAGCGGCGCACCTATTTTGCCGAGACAGATGCCAGCGTCAACAAAAAGGTCAAGGCGGCCCTGGCGAACGGCCTGGTGCCGATCGTGTGCATCGGGGAGACGCTGGCCGAGAACGAGGCGGGAAAAACATCCGAAGTGCTCATCCGCCAGACCATGGATGGGTTGAAGGATATTCCGACCGAGCAGGCCGGAGCCATCGTGATCGCCTACGAACCGGTTTGGGCCATCGGCACCGGGCGGGCGTCCAGCGGCGTGCAGGCCAACGCAGTCGTTGCAGATGTCATTCGTCCGGCGTTAATCGCATTATTTGGCAAGGAAATTGCCCAGGCCACGCGCGTCCTGTACGGTGGCTCGGTAACCGCCGCCAACGCGGCCGAATTCTTCGGTCAGCCTGAAATCGATGGGGCGCTGGTGGGCGGGGCCAGCTTGAAGCCGGCCGAGTTCGTCAAGATCGTCGAAGCCGCCGCCAAGTGACCTCTTCGCTGGCGTCCAGCCTGGTCTGGCTGCTGGCTGCACTGATTCTATTCCTGGTGGTACAGCGCTGGCTGCACCAGGAAATCCAATTGCTTTTCTACACCATCACGCACCGGCTCAACCTGGCGCTGACCTTGTTTGCATTGTTGTTCCTGCCGGGGGTCCTGCTACACGAAACAAGCCATTTCGTGGTGGCTAAGCTCTTGGGAGTGCGTACGCACCGGTTCTCATTGATCCCCCAGGTTACGGTTAACGCCCGCCTGCGCCTGGGCTATGTTGAAACGGCTCCAACTGATCCCCTGCGGGATACGCTGATCGGAGCAGCTCCACTGGTGGTGGGTGGGACGGTGGTAGCTGCGCTGGGGATCAACCAGCTCGGCATCGGGCCGTTGTTCGACCTGGCGGCTGGCGGCAATTGGGACCTTTTTTGGTCTGCCCTGGCCGCCCTGCCGAACCGCCCGGATTTTTGGCTGTGGCTGTACCTGACCTTTACGATCAGCAGCATGATGCTGCCCTCGCCTTCCGACCGGCGCGCCTGGCTGCCGGTGGTTGTGGTGGTCATTTTCCTGGCCGGGCTGGCATTGGTTGCCGGGGCGGGCGCGTGGATGGCGAAGAACCTGGCCCCCGGGTTTGAGGTGGTGGTGCACGTCATTGCTACCGTGTTCGGGATCAGCCTGGCGATCCATTTGGCGCTCGGGCTGCCGGTCGCCATTTTGCGCATAGCTACTAACCGGTTTGTGCGTTGATTCAAAATCATGAGTGAAGTGAGTTAAAATTAGCCTGCATTTCATCTCGAGGCTCAAATTACCGGCGCTCCTTATAGGAAAAACTAGATGCTGATCGATCCCTTCGGCCGAAAAATAACATACCTGCGTATCTCCGTCACAGACCGCTGCAACCTGCGCTGCGTATACTGCATGCCGCCAGAAGGCATCGCCTGGCAGCCGCACGAATCGATCATGCGCTTCGAAGAGATTCTCGAAGTGGTGAAAGCCGCAGCGTTAGAGGGGGTCACCGAGATCCGCCTGACGGGGGGTGAGCCGCTCGTACGCAAGGACCTGGTCCAATTCGTGCGAATGCTGGCTTCGGTGCCCGGCATCCAGGATATCAGCCTGACCACGAACGGCCTGCTACTGGACCGGCTGGCTCTGCCGTTGGCCGAAGCCGGACTCAAGCGGGTCAATGTCTCGCTGGATACCCTGCAGCCCGAGAAATTTGCCCGCATTACCCGCGGCGGATCCTTCGAAAAGGTCTGGGAGGGGCTGCTGGCTGCGGACGCCGCCGGGCTGTCTCCGCTCAAGATCAATGCCGTGGCCATGAAGGGCATCAACGACGACGAAATCCTGGCCCTGGCCCGGCTCAGCCTTGACCATCCCTGGCACGTCCGCTTCATCGAGCTGATGCCAATTAAGAACCAACGCCCCTGGGGAGACGGTTTTCCGGCGCCGGATGAATGTTATTTGTCCATACAGGAAATTCTAGAACGCCTGGCGCCATTGGGCGCTGGGCCCGTAAAGCGTTCTTCCTCTGGCAGCGGGCCAGCCCAGGAGTTCAAAGTCGCCGGCGCCCCAGGAAAAATTGGGATTATTTCGGCCCTGGGCGATCAATTCTGCGATGGCTGCAACCGCTTGCGGCTAACCGCCGATGGCTACCTGCGACCCTGCCTGATGAACGACGGCGAAGTGTACGTCCTGGACGCCATCCGCCACGGCCAGCCGATCCTCCCCCTGCTCCAGCAGGCCGCCAACAACAAGCCTAAAGGCCACGACCTGGCTCACACCCGCCCCGAAGGGCGCTGCATGACCCAGATCGGTGGTTAATTTATCAGAAGGGGCGGCTTGCAAACCGCCCCTTCTGATAAATTTATTAAGAAATTATCCAGTTCCGAACTGGCGGTCTCCGGCGTCACCCAGACCAGGCACGATGTAACCACGCTCGTTAAGGTGGTCATCGACTGCGGCCAGGTGGATCGGCACGTCCGGGTGGTGCTTGCTCAGGTGGGCGATGCCCTCCGGCGCTCCAATCAGGCCGACGAATTTGATCTTCACCACGCCCCAGTTCTTGAGGATGTCGACGGTTGCCACCGCCGAACCGCCGGTGGCGAGCATCGGGTCCAGGATCAGGCAGACCGAGACGGTTGGGGACACGGGCAGCTTATTGTAGTACTGCACCGGGCGCAGGGTCTTCTCGTCTCGATACAGGCCAATGTGCCAGACCTCGGAGGAGGGCATCAACTCCCACACCCCTTCAACCATCCCCAGGCCGGCCCGCAGGATCGGCACCAGCCCGATCTTCTCCTGCAGCTCCGCTCCGGGGGCAATGGCCAGCGGCGTCTGGACCTGGGTGGGCAGCACGGCCAGGTCGGCGGTGGCTTCGTAGGCCAGCAAGCCTGCAATTTCACGCACCAGCTCGCGGAATTTCTTTGGTTTCGTTTCCACGTTGCGCAGCTTGGCCAGCTTGTGCTGGATCAAAGGATGACTGGACACCATAATATTCGCCATGGGGGTCTCCGCTTTCAAGGTTGCACCTATTATAGTCATAACTGGAAGGCGCCGGTGATTTTTTAATAATCGAGCGGCCTGGAGAGGACCGCAAAATCAATTCCGTGTATAATCTATCCCATGACAGAATCCCCCAACCGCTTGATCGACCCCGAAGCCAGGCCAGACGACCGCTTCGACCCGGCACTGCGGCCGAAAACGCTCAAGGAATTGATCGGCCAGGACCAGGTAAAAGAGAACCTGCGCATCCTGATCGACGCTGCCCGCCAGCGCAGCGAGCCGCTGGACCATGTGCTGTTCTACGGCCCGCCTGGCCTTGGCAAGACTACCCTGGCCCACGTTTTGGCCAACGAGATGGGCGTCAACATCAAGATCACCGCCGGGCCGGCGCTGGAGCGCACCGGCGACCTGGCGGCCATCCTGACCAACCTGCGGGCGGCGGATATCCTGTTCATCGACGAAATCCACCGGCTGGGAAAGACGATCGAGGAAGTTCTCTACCCGGCGATGGAGGATTATTCGTTGGATATCATCATCGGCAAGGGGCCCTCGGCGCGCAATTTACGCCTCAAACTGCCGCGCTTCACGGTGATTGGGGCCACTACCCGCCTGGCATTGATCAGCTCGCCGCTGCGAGCGCGGTTTGGGGCGGTCTACCGCCTGGATTATTACGACCTGGCCGCCATGCAGGACATCGTACGCCGGGCTGCCGGCAAGATGGGCGTGAGGGCCGAGGAGGATGGCATTGATGAGGTTGCCCGCCGGGCGCGCGGCACACCGCGGGTGGCGCTGCGCCTGTTACGTCGGGTGCGTGATTATTCCCAGGTACGCTCGGATGGCGTGGTTAACCGTTCCTCCGCCGGCGAAGCGCTCAACCTGCTCAACGTGGACCGGCTGGGCCTGGACGACGTGGACGTGCGCGTCCTGCGCACCATCATCCAAAAATACAATGGCGGGCCGGTTGGGTTGAGCACCATCGCCGCTTCGATCAGCGAGGAACCAGATACGATCATGGAAGTCGTCGAGCCGTACCTGCTCCAGCTCGGTTTTCTCAACCGCACTCCCCAGGGACGCGTGGCTACCCGCCTGGCGTACGACCATCTGGGTCTGCCCTACGACCAGAACGAGCAGCAACCCAGGCTGATTCCGTGAAAGTGGTTTAAGTTTACAGTTCACAGTTTACAGTAAAAGCGAATCCACGAATTTCGCTAATGGAAACGAAGCCACACGAATAAAGTTTTTAATAATGCAAATTTGCGTCATTCGTTAAAATTCGTGCAATTCGTGGATAAGTTTCAACTATCAATATGCGTACTGACGATTTCGACTACGTCCTACCGCCTGAACGGATCGCCCAGACACCGCTGGAGCCGCGGCATGCCTCGCGGCTGCTGGTGCTGCGCCGGGACTGCCAGGAGATGGAGCATTCCACGTTCTGGGAAATCGACCGGTATCTGCGGCCCGGCGACCTGCTGGTGATCAACCAGACGCGGGTCATCCCGGCGCGCATCTTTGCCCGCAAGCCGACCGGCGGGCGGGTGGAGCTGCTGCTTTTGCGCCGGGAGGACGAATGCACCTGGGAAGCCCTGGTGGGCGGGAAAGGCCTGGTCGCCGGAAAGGCGCTTGAGCTGGAAAATGGATTGAAAGCCGAGGTGGTGCAGGTATTAGAGGGTTCCCGCCGGCGGGTGCGTTTCTCGGCGCCGGTTGAACCCTACCTGGTTCGATACGGTCAAATGCCCTTGCCGCCATACATCCATACTGCCTTGACGGACCAGGAGCGCTACCAGACCGTCTATGCCGAGCGCGCCG
Organism: Anaerolineaceae bacterium UBA700; assembly: GCA_002298885.1. The sequence continues at coordinate 4,688 of DBMK01000044.1, read as the reverse complement.
GCTCGGCCGCTGCGCCGACGGCCGGTTTGCATTTCACGCCGGAATTGATGCAGAAGCTCGAAGCACTGGGCATCCAATTTACTCGCCTGACCCTGCACGTGGGCCTGGATACCTTCGCCCCGGTTACCGAGGATGACCCGCAAAGCCACGTGATTCACACCGAATGGTGCGAGTTGCTGCCGGATGCCGCTGCGGCGATCAACCGGGCAAAACGCGACGGCGGGCGAATTCTGGCGGTGGGCACCACCAGCGTACGCACGCTCGAAACCGCCGCCCAACACGCCCTCCCCGGCGATGCCGTGGCGCCTTTCAGCGGCGCGACCAGCCTTTTTATCCTCCCAGGCCACAGCTTCAAGGCGGTAGACGGCATGGTTACCAATTTTCACCTGCCACGTTCGACCCTTTTAATGCTGGTGAGTGCTTTTACCGGGCGTGAGTGCATCTTGCAGGCATACGCGGAAGCTGTCCGCCGCGAGTATCGATTTTATTCATTCGGCGATGCCATGTTAATACTCTAGGAGGAAGGGAATGGATATCCAGACAAATTGTCCGGCATGCGGGGCCCAAATCAGCGTCAGCTCGAGCGGGGGGCAGATCACCTGCCCGTACTGCTCGACGCATTTTGAGGTCAATATGGATGGGGTGCAGCCCGCATTCAAGGTTGCTTCGAAGGTTGAGGAAATGGCTGCGGAGCCCGCGCCGGTTGAGCCGACGCCAAGCTCCGAACTGGGGGGCTTTACCCAGACCCCGGTCGATACCACTTTCCAGTCGTATACCTCGCCCCAGCCCGGCCGTTTCAGTGGCCAGCGGTTGTGGCTGATCATTGGCCTTGTCGTTGCCAGCGTCTTCTGCCTCACCTGCCTTTGCATGACGGTCCTGGTGCGCAATTTCTTCCATTAGGATAAGATTTACCACTGAGGCACGGAGGGCACTGAGAAAAACCTTATCCGCTAATTACACGAATACAAAAATAATTACACGAAAAAAATAGTGGAAATTTATTTTTTATTTGCGAAATTAGTGGTTAAAGTATTTCTCAGTGCCCTATGTGCCTCAGTGGTGAAAATATTTCAAAATTAATATTTTCTAATTCTGTATATCTTGACAATGCTATTGGATAATTTTATAATCCGCTCAACTTACTTACCGGTCGGTAAGTAGAATTTGCGGAGGTTTGTGTATGGAAGAAAAGCAGCGAAACAAGATCCTGGCCGTGCTGTTCCTGGGCGTGTTGATGGGCGCCCTGGATATCGCCATCGTCGGCCCTGCATTGCCCTCCATTCAAAAATATTTCCAGATCAGCGACCGTCTGCTGACCTGGATGTTCTCGACCTACGTACTGTTCAACCTGATCGGCACGCCGCTGATGTCCAAGCTCTCCGATCTCTTTGGCCGGCGAACGATCTACATCGTCGATGTCACCCTGTTTGCCGTCGGCTCGCTGATCGTCTTTCTATCGCCCAATTTCGGGGTCCTTTTGGCGGGGCGGGCAATCCAGGGGTTTGGCGCCGGCGGCATCTTTCCGGTCGCCAGTGCGGTCATCGGCGATACTTTTCCCCCGGAAAAGCGCGGCAGCGCCCTGGGACTGATCGGCGCGGTGTTTGGGGTGGCCTTTATCGTTGGGCCGATCATCGGCGGCGTGCTGCTGATGGCCGGTTGGCAGTGGCTGTTCATCGTCAACCTGCCTATTGCAGCCGCTATCGTCGTGCTAAGCCTGCGCATTCTACCTACAACTCGGCCGGCGAGGGTTAGCCGCTTCGATTGGGCAGGCATGCTCTTCCTGGCTGGAACTTTAGCCAGCCTGGCCCTGGGAATCAGCCAGATCGACACGCGAGATTTCCTTGGCAGCTTCAGCTCTCTCTCTGTCTGGCCGCTATTTCTGGCGTTTGCGGTTTGCCTGGCAGTGTTCATTATCGTCGAAAACCGCGCTCCAAATCCGGTTTTACGCTTGAGCCTGTTCGGCAAGCGGCAGATGGTACTCACTTATTTCCTGTCGCTTGGGGCGGGGTTTGGCGAATCCAGCCTGGTCTTCATGCCCAACCTGGCGGTCAGCGCGTTCAAGATCAAAAGTTCTGAGGCCGCCTTCCTGTTGATGCCGGTGGTGTTGGCGATGGCGGTTGGCTCGCCCACCGTCGGGCGCTTGCTGGATAAGTTTGGGTCCAGGATGGTCATTCTGACCGGTTCTGTGATCCTGGTGATTGGCCTGTTTTTGCTGGGCACCGATGCATCCGTACTGCCCATGTTTATTCTTGCGGGCGTTTGTATCGGATTGGGGCTATCCGCCCTGTTGGGGGCGCCGATGCGCTATATCATGCTCAACGAAGCCGCACCTGCGGACCGGTCCGTGGCCCAGGGCGCCGTGGCGTTGTTTGGCAGCATCGGGCAGCTCCTCGGCAGCGCCCTGGTTGGAGCGGTGGCCGATTCGCAGGGGGGCGGGGTATTCGGCTATTCTTCAGCCTTCCTGGTAACCGGCGTTTTCGGCGTGGTTCTGGTGCTTTTGGCAATGGGCCTGAAGAACCGCTCGGCCGAGCAGGAAACGGTCCGCAGCCACGAAAATATTACCCAACCGCGTACGGCTTGAAAGGCCAGCCATGGTAGAACAGGAAATCATAGCAGGCATGCGCTTCCGCATCCTGGCCGAGGCGGCCAGCCGCTTTGTAATCCACGGCTACAACGGCATTTCGATGCGCGAGATTGCCGAAGCATGCGGGATCACCAAGGCCGCCCTGTATTACCACTTCAAGGATAAAGAAGACCTGATCCTGGCCGTGTTGAGCGGTTACCTGGACGAAATGGACGCCCTGATCGAGCGCTGCCGCGAACAGAGCAGCACGGCGCGCCAGGCTCTAGCCCTTATCGTGCAGGCCATCTTCGACCAGCCTCCAGAACAGCGCGGAATCATTCGCCTGGCCTCTCTGGAAATGCCTAACCTGGGGACAGAAGCCCGCCAACGGTTCGCGGCAATCTATGCCGAAAGGTTCATCGGAAAATTCGAAGCCATCCTGGAGCAGGGGATTGCAGGCGGCGAATTCCGGCTGTTCGACGTCCACCTGGTTGTGTGGACTTTGCTGGGCATGATGTATCCCTTCTTTTCTCCGGGCTTCGAGCGCGAGGGTCTGCAAGTCGATGAGACTGTAAAGTTGATCCTCAGCATCTTTTTTGAAGGGATTGTAAAATGAGCCAGGCCGATCGCTGGGAAAAACTGAACGCTGAAATCATTGCCTGCCGGCGCTGCCCGCGCCTGGTTGCTTACCGTGAAGAAGTGGCCCGCACCCGGCGCCGGGCTTTTCGGGATTGGGAGTATTGGGGGAAGCCCGTTCCTGGTTTTGGCGATGCACAGGCGCGCCTGTTAATCTTTGGTCTGGCCCCTGGGGCTCACGGGTCAAACCGTACCGGGCGCATGTTCACTGGCGATTCGTCGGGAGAATTCCTCTACGCTGCCCTGCACCGCGTCGGCTTTGCCAACCAGCCGACGTCGACCTCACGCGACGACAGCCTGGAGCTTAAGGATGTATTCATCAGCGCCACCTGTCGCTGCGTCCCGCCGGATAACAAGCCTTCTCCGCAGGAAATGCTCAATTGCCGCCCATTCATCTTGAGGGAGCTAGAGCTGCTGACCGGCCTGCAAGGCATCGTGGCGCTCGGAAAAATTGGATTTGACAATATCATTGCAGTTTATCGCGCCCTGGGACACGCCATTCCGGCGCTGGAATTCAAACACGCCGGACTCTACGACCTGGGGGAGGGACTTCCCTGGCTGCTGGCGTCTTATCATCCCAGCCGGCAAAACACACAAACCGGCCGCCTGACCGTCTCGATGTTTGACGCAATCTGGTCGCAGGCCAGAGATTTATTAGAATGAGGGTGATTAAACCACACTCAACACTGTTAATTAGGGAGGATGGATTGGTAAAAAAGGTCCTTATAGGATTTGTCATCCTGCTGGTTCTGGCAGCCGGCGGATTTGTCTTTTGGGCGTCCAGCTCCCAGGGTCCTTCGCAAGAAGCGCTGCTGGCCATGAAGGGTGGGGAGGGGGTTGCCATCGAAAGCTATGCGGATTGGACAGTCTTTCGCCCGCAGGACGCCCAGCCCGAAGTTGGCCTGATATTTTACCCGGGCGGGCGTGTCGATTACCGCTCCTACGCTCCTTTGTTAAGCATGGTTGCACGGCGCGGGTATGAAGTAGTCTTAGTGCCCATGCCGCTCAACCTGGCGGTCTTCGGCGTAGAAAAGGCTCAGCAGGTAATCACTGCCTTTCCGCAGGTGAAGGCCTGGGCAATCGGCGGGCACTCACTCGGCGGCTCGATGGCAGCTCAATTTGCTATCAACCATCCCGGCGCAACGCAGGGACTGGTCTTTTGGGCCGCTTATCCTCCTTCCTCGATGGCCGAGCGCGGCGATCTGCGGATAACCCTCATTTCCGCCAGCCGCGATGGCCTGTCCACCCCGGAAAAGATCGAGGCATCCAGACAGCTTCTGCCGCCCACAACCGACTTCGTAGTCATCAGCGGCGGGAATCACGCCCAATTCGGCAGCTATGGAGACCAGCCCGGCGACAACCCGGCGACGATTGCCCCGGTGAGCCAATGGCAGCAGGTCGTAGATGCAACGGTTTCTCTACTGGAAAAATTGGCCAAATAGAATATAAAAAATCGGCTGGTGCTGCCAGCCGATTTTTTATATTCTAT
>DBMK01000107.1 GCA_002298885.1 Anaerolineaceae bacterium UBA700 | reverse complement strand
CACTGATTCGGGGGAAGGTCAGGAGAGGGGAGCGCGTAATGGCATAACTGTGATAAGTGCTAACTTTAAGCAAAATTGCTTCTCCCCCTCTCCATTCCATGGAGAGGGGGTCGGGGGGTGAGGTGGGGCAACTCAATTAACAAAATTGATAGACCTATATTATTTGATATTATCTCCCCATTTTCTTGTAAAATAATTTAACCGAGTTTATTCTCACAACCCAGGGAGGGATTAATGAGTGCCTTTCAACGCCGATTTAAGTACGTTGTAATTGTTGTTGCTATTTTTGCCAGCATAAGCTGCGCCTTCGGGCCTAGCGGGGGAAGCGATCCGGCGGCAACCGCCGCCCCGGCGACCAGCGCGCCTCAGGCAACCACTGCCCCTCAGGCAACCACTGCCCCGCAGCCGACGCCGACCGCCGAGCCGGCCCAACCACAGGCAACTGCCGCGCCGACCCAATCCGCAGCCGGCGGCGGGGATGAGCTGACCAGCGTCAACAGCAACGTGGACCAGCTCTCCAGCTACCGCATGGCCTTCACGCTCAGCGGCGCAGGCAAGGACGAGAATGGCAGCCCGGTAAAGCAGGACGTGGCCTTCGCCCAGGAAGTTGTCAAGGCGAAGAATTCGGGTCATTTCAGCGTCAACGGCCTGGGCTCGCTGGAGGCTTCGATGGCCGCCCTGGGCGAGAGCCTGGATATCTACCTGCTAGACAAGCAGACTTACCTGTATACCCCAAAGCAGGGCGATAAAACGGCCTCTTGCATGTCCTTTGGCAGTGAAACTGCTGCTTTCAGCGACAGCATGCTGAAGCCGGGCGACATGATGAAGGACATTCAGACCGACCAATTGATCGGCAAGGGTGAAATGGTGAACGGGGTTAAGACCGACCATTTCTCGGTCAAGAAATCGGTCCTGGGTTTTGGCACCACCACCAATGAAAGCGGTGAGGTGTGGATTGCCCAGGACGGCGGTTACGTGGTGAAATTCGCCGGGCAGGCGGAAGGCACCTTCGATTTTACAAACAAGTTTACCGGCACGATGGCCTGGACCTACGAGATGAAGGACGTGAACGTCGATTTCAACATCGACCTGCCGCAGGAATGCGCCGAACAGCAGCAAAACATGACGGACATCCCCATGCCTGAGAATGCCACTAAGGTAGGCAACCTGGGGACGATCACCACGTTTGGATCGCCGGATACGCCGGACGTCGTGGCCAAATTCTATCGCGATAATCTTGCCAGCAAGGGCTGGACGCTCAAGGATGACAATGCCCTGGGTGACATCGTCACCTTGACCATCGAAAAGGATGGCAAGTCGATGACCGTTATGATCACCCCGGATAACGACACCAAGGGCAGCTCGGTCATCATCACGCCCGCCCAATAGAACGACCGAGGCTATTTTTTTTCTAGTGTTTATTGCACCGGCGAAGCCGGCGCAATAAACACTTTTTCTTATTCCTAGAGTAAAATTCGACTCATGTCAAAGCCTTTCATCGTTCCCATGTCTTCGCCAGACCTGACGGAAGTTGAGCGCCAGGCCGTGATGGCGGTCCTGAATACACCGAATTTAAGTATGGGCTCGCGCATCGACGCCTTTGAGCAGGCAATCTGCGAGTTCTCGGGCAGCCGGTTTGCGGTGGGGGTCAGCTCCGGCACCGCAGGGCTGCACCTGTGCGTGCGCGCCGCCGGCATCGGCTCGGGCGACCTGGTCATTACTACGCCGTTCTCTTTCGTAGCCTCCGCCAATGTGATGCTTTTCGAGCAGGCAGTGCCGGTGTTCGTGGACGTCGACCCGCGAACTGGCAACCTGTCGCCGGAGCTGGTCGCCGAGGCTGCGCGCGACCTGTGCAGCGGAGACGCCTCGCTGCGCTGCAAATGGCTGCCGCGCACAGGCGCCAGAGCCGATAACACCCGCCTGAAAGCCATCCTGGCTGTGGATGTGTTCGGCCAGCCGGCCGACCACGACCTGCTGCGCCGCACAGCACAGCAGTACGGGTTGAAATACATTGAAGACGCCTGCGAGGCGCTGGGCGCCGAATATAAAGGGGTGAAAGCCGGGCGCCAGGGCGATTCCAGCGTGTACGCCTTCTATCCGAACAAGCAGATCACCACCGGCGAGGGCGGGATGATTGTGACCGACGACGCCGAGGCCGCGGCGATGATGCGCGCCCTGCGCAACCAGGGCCGCGCTCCCGGCGACACCTGGCTGCAGCATACGTTCCTGGGCTATAACTACCGCCTGGATGAAATGAGCGCCGCGCTGGGGGCGGCGCAGATGTCGCGCCTGGAGGAGCTTTTGCAGAAGCGGGAACGGGTGGCGGCCTGGTACCTGGACCGGTTGGCCGAGATCCCGTGGGTGGAGCCGCCACAGGTGGCTCCAACGACCACCCGGGCGAGCTGGTTCGTGTACGTGATCCGCCTCAAACCGGGGATCGACCGGGCGGCGCTGGCCCAGCGGTTGGCGGAGCGGGGCATTCCCGTGCGCCCGTATTTCCTGCCCATCCACCTGCAGCCTTACATGGTCGAGCGCTTCGGTTACCGGCCCGGCGATTTCCCGATCACCGAAGACCTCGGCGAACGCGGCCTGGCCTTGCCGTTCTCAGGGATGATGAGCGAGGAGCAGGTGGAATTCGTCTGCAACGAATTGAGGAAGTATTAATGTTTTGAGAAATGGGCGGCGAAGCCACCCATTTCTCAAAACATTAATTTGAAATGGACATCCAGACTTCCTTCCTCCCTCCCCGCCGATTGGGGGTTATCTTCCATGTTGCCGCCGGATTGATCTTGTTGGGGGCAGCGGCGATAATATTCCTGCAGGTCTACCAGAAAGGCGCAGGCGAGGGCTTTATCCTGGGAATCCTGGCTTCCATCCTCCTGGTTGCGCCGCTGCCACTGTTGATCTATCGCGGCTACGCCCTGACCCAGGCCAGTTATACCCTCGACCGGGATGGGATGCGCCTGCGATGGGGGCTGCGCGGCGAGGATATCCCGCTGCCGGAAATCGAATGGGTGCGGCCGGCAAACGAAATGGGCTTCCGCCTGCCGCTGCCGTTCCTGCAGTGGCCGGGGGCCGTGCTGGGCAAGCGCAAAATAGAAGGGCTGGGAGAGGTGGAGTTCATTGCTTCGGACCTGCGCACACTGCTGCTGGTGGCGACGCCGGAAAAAGTTTACGCCATTTCGCCGGCCGACCAGCGGGCATTCGTGCGCTCCTTCCGCCTGATCATCGAGCTGGGCAGCCTGACGCCGATCCCTTCTTATTCGGTCCTGCCGGCGGCGTTCGCTCAAAGGGTGTGGAGCGACCGCCTGGCGCGCTGGACGATGCTGGCCGGGCTGGGGATGACCCTGGTGTGCTTCGTGTTGGCGGCCCTGATCATTCCAACCCGCCAATCCATTTCACTGGGGTACGACGCGGCCCGCCAGCCGTTGGACCCGGTTTCACCCGAGCGCATTCTTCTGCTACCGCTGCTGGGCAGCGTGACCTACACCATTGACCTGATTGCCGGCCTGTTCTTTTACCGCCGGGAGGACCAGCGCAAGGTGGCTTACCTGCTGTGGGCGAGCAGCGTGCTGACGCCGGTGCTTTTATTGCTGGCAATGGTGTTAATTTAGAGTTTCTCAATTGTAGTTGCGACTTTAGTC
>DBMK01000104.1 GCA_002298885.1 Anaerolineaceae bacterium UBA700 | reverse complement strand
TGAGGAAAGGTTTCCTCACCCCCGGCCATAAAGTATTACCTACGCCTATGACAATGTCAGACAAATTCTGTGATTTTCGTTATCTAGGCGCATACTCCGCTGGTAGCTATACTCCAGTATAGTATATTCCACTGTCGAGGGTCGCCTTTATGCCATTGTACGAATATCACTGTATCGACTGCGGTGAAAACTTCGAGAAGCTGGTCCTGTTTTCGGAAATGTATTCCCTGCCGGAATGCCCGGCGTGCCACAGCACCCACACCCAGAAGCGCGTTTCGATCTTTGCCACCGGCGGCCTCTCGGCCCGCCAGGCCGAAGGCTCCGCCAAGAGTTCCTGCGCCCCATCGAGCAGCCCGTTCCGCTGAGGGTGATCCAATTGAGCCGCGTCGCGGCTCTTTATTTTGTTCTTTTGGGGGCAGCGGGGCAGTCCGTTCCTCCCGCGAAACCACGTGAGGCAAGCGCCATGAAACTAGACAACCAACAGGTGAAAGAGAACCTGCTCAGCCGTTTGCGGCGGGTGGAGGGTCAGGTGCGCGGGGTGCAGGCCATGGTCGTCGGCGAACGCGACTGCAGCGAGATCCTGCAGCAGCTCACCGCCATCCAATCCGCTGTGCGCAGCGCCAGCCTGATGTTCGTCGAAGAATACGCCAGCGGCTGCCTGCTCGATTCGACCGGCGACGACCGCGACCGGCGCGAAGAGTTATTGAAAAACCTGCTTTCCCTGTTTGGGAAGGCGCCGGCTTAAGGAGAAAAAATGGGCACATCCATCGTCCGCTGGACCGGCGGGCAAACCTTTATAGGCACCGATTCAACCAACCATTCCGTGGTCATTTCCACCCCCGCCGAGGGCGTGGGCATGAAGCCGTCCGAGCTGCTGCTGGTGGCGCTGGCCTCCTGCACCGCCGTGGACGTAGTGGAAATTCTGGCCAAGAAGCACACCCCGCTGGACTGCCTGGAGATCCGGGCCACCGGCGAGCAGGACGCCGACCCGCCGTGGGCCTTCCGCAAGATCCACCTGTGCTATTCGCTCCAGGGTAAGGGCCTCACGCCCAAGAATGTGGAGCAGGCGCTGCGGCTCTCCGAGGAGAAATACTGCTCCGTCGCCGCCACCGTGCGCGGCGTGGCCCAGATCGACTACGATTACGAGATCATTCCCGAGAACTACAAAACTTAATCCCTAAATTATCTTAGTTTCAAGCTCGCAGGCGGTCTGTGACCGCCGTTTTGTACGAGCAGCCTTCGCCGTAGACACGGCGGTCACAGACCGCCTGCGAGCTTTTACGCAAAGGCTTTTCTCAGTGCCCTCGGTGGCTCCGTGGTTAATTAAGCCAAAATCCCCCACATAATCACAGTTATATTTATAATACCTTCTACCCTGATCCAATCTTTAGCGGAGGTAGAAGGTGCCTGATATTGGAGTGCTGGAGCATTACCGTCCCCTGCTGGACGTGCCGGCGCACACGCAGAAGGTCACGCTGCTGGAGGGCGGCACGCCGCTCATCCCCCTGCCGCGCCTGGGCGAGGAACTGGGAGGCGGGTTCGAGCTGTGGGCCAAGTTCGAAGGCATGAACCCCACCGGCTCCTTCAAGGACCGCGGCATGACCGTGGCCATCGGCGAGGCCGCCGGGCGCGGCGTGAAGGCGGTGATCTGCGCCTCCACCGGCAACACGGCCGCCTCGGCCGCGGCTTACGCCACCCGCGCCGGCATGCGCGCCGTGGTGATCATCCCCGAGGGCAAGGTTGCTGCCGGCAAGCTGGCGGGCGCCGTGGCCTACGGCGCCGAAGTGATCCAGATCGACGGCTCGTTCGACGATGCGCTCAACCTGGTGGTGCGCCTGTCCGAGCGCTACCCGATTGCCCTGGTCAATTCGCTCAATCCCTACCGGTTGGAAGGCCAGAAGACCGCCGCCTTCGAGGTCTGCGACAGCCTGGGCCGCGCCCCGGACTGGCTGTGCCTGCCGGTGGGCAACGCCGGCAACATCACCGCCTACTGGATGGGCTTCCGCCAGTACCACGCCCTCAAACAGAGCGGGCTGCCGCGCATCCTGGGCGTGCAGGCAGCCGGGTCGGCGCCGCTGGTGCTGGGCCACCCGGTGGACAAGCCCGAGACGGTCGCCACGGCCATCCGCATCGGGCGCCCGGCGCGCGGCGAGCAGGCCCTGCAGGCCGCCGAAGAATCGCACGGGCGCATCATCGCCGTTAGCGATGAGCAGATCCTGTCTATGCAGCGCCGCCTGGCGGCCTCCGGGGTGTGGGTAGAGCCAGCCTCGGCCGCCGGCCTGGCTGGCCTGGCCCACGAGCTGAATGCCGGGCGCATCGATTTGCGCGGCCTGCGCGTGGTCGCCGTCTGCACCGGCCACGGCCTGAAGGACCCGGATATCATCGTCAAACACATGCCCGCCCCGCGTGTGCTGCCTGCTGAAATTGGGGCGTTGGAAAGTGCCATTATTGATTAATCACTGAGGCAAAGAGGACACTAAGAAAACCATCAATAAAGCTCGAATAGGGTCTTCGCGCAGCATCCTGAAAGGGGCGATCCCCGTGTTGTGTAAGTAGTCTTCGCCGTAGATACGGCGGTCGCAGACCGCCTGCGAGCGCATATTACAGCTCGAAGGGGGTCTGCGACCCCCGTGTTGTGCAAATAGCTTTCGCCGTAGATACGGCGGTCACAGACCGCCTGCGAGCTTATATTAAAGCTCGAAGGGGGTCTGCGACTCCCGTAATGAACAAGTGGCCTTCGCTGTAGATATGGCGGTCCCAGACTGCCTGCGGGCTTCAATAAAAAAAGGTTTTCTCAGTGCCTCAGTGGCTCTGTGGTGAAAATAAAGAGTATTTATGGAAAAATCTTCTATTATTGTGCGAGTTCCGGCAACTACAGCCAACCTGGGCCCGGGGTTCGATGCCCTGGGGCTGGCGTTGGATTTGTGGAATGAGGCCGAGTTCATGGTCGACCCGCTGCGCAGCGACCCGGCGCAGCCGGTGAGCGTGTTTTCTACCGGCGAGGGGGCCGGCGCGCTGCCCACCGATTCGACCAACCTGGTCGCCCGGGCGGCGCTGCATATGTTTGCCGCCGCCGGGAGGCCCGCCCCGGCAGGGCTGCGCATCCGCTGCGCCAACTGCATCCCGCTGGGGTCGGGGCTGGGTTCCAGCGCCGCGGCCAGCGTGTGCGGGCTGATGGGGGCCAACGCCCTGCTGGGTAGCCCATTCGGCCAGGCGGATGTTTTACGCATGGCGACCGAGATCGAGGGCCACNNTGCTGGGCGGGCTGGCGCTGGTCGCCTCGCAGGAAGGCCGCCTGATCGCCCGCAAGGTCGACGTGCCGCCGCTTGCGGTGGCCGTGGTCGTGCCGGATTTCGACCTGCCCACCCACGCTGCCCGCGCCGCCCTGCCCGGCCAATTCAGCCTGGCGGACGCCGTATTCAACCTCAGCCGCACGGCCCTGGTGGTCGAGGCGCTGCGCGGCGGCGACCTGGACCTGCTCGGCCAAGTGATGGACGACCGGCTGCACCAGCCTTACCGTCTGAAGCGCATTCCCGGGGCGGCGGAGGCCATGGCGGCGGCGCGCGCCGCCGGGGCATCGGCGGCTGCCCTTTCCGGCGCCGGCCCCAGCGTGATTGCCTTTGGCAAGGGGGACATGCAGGCTGTGGCCCAAGCAGCCCAGTCCGCATTCCATGCCGCCGGCCTGCAGGCGCGCTGCTGGTGCCTTTCGACCACTAATCAAGGTTCCTCGGTAAATTAACGCAGGGCCAGGGTGACACAAATTCAAGGCCTGACAGGTT
>DBMK01000216.1 GCA_002298885.1 Anaerolineaceae bacterium UBA700 | reverse complement strand
CGAAGTTTTCCAAACTTCGGAAGCCTTGACCTCACCCCGCTTTGCCCAGCGCCCTCTGCCCCTCCGGGGATTTCAGCCACTTGACCGTCTTCTGCATGCCTTCCGAGAAGCTCACCCTGGAATGCAGGCCGAAATCTTTTCTGGCTTTGTCGATCGGGTAGGACTGGTCCCGGCTGAACTGATACACCTGCTGGCGGGTGACGATTGGCCTCCTGTCGCTGCGCGCCAGGCGGTACATCACCTCGAACACCCCGGCGATCACGAAAACTGCCTGGTGGGGCAGGTTGAGCGTGGGCATGGGCGTGTTCAGCCCCGAAGCCAGCATCAAACCGAACTCGCGCCAGTTCTCGTTGCTATCGTCTGCCAGGTTGTAAGCCTGGCCCATTGTCTGCTGAGACAAGGAGGCCTGGATGATAGCCTCCACTGCATTTTCCACGTACATAAGCCCGGCCTTCGATTTTCCCCCGTCGATCCACATCAATTCGTTGGTTACCAACTGCTTGGCCCATTCGATCACGTTGGCGCAGCGCGGGCCGTAAATGCTGGTCGGGCGCAGCACCGTCACAGGCAGTCCCTGGCGAACAAATTCCCACACGGTGCGTTCTCCCTGAACCTTGCTGCGGTTGAAAGGCATGCCCATTTCCGTGAGCGGGTGACTCTCATCACAGGAATGGGCGGGGTAACCGTAAACCGTGGTGCTGCTCAAGTGTACAAGACGGGTAAGCGCCCGGTCACGCCTGGCGGCCTCGAGCAGATTGCTGAGCCCCAACACATTGGCCTCGTAAAACGCCTGCCAGCGGCCCCAATCCGCGGAGACCGCAGCGCAGTTATAAACGATCTCAATGTCATCCAGCAGATGGTCCAGGCAGTCGGTGCTTTCGAGGCACCCATAGCGCAGGTCTACCGGCAGGCCTTCCAGCGCATCCAGCTTACTGGTCATGCGCGCCAGCACCCGCACTTCATGTCCCTGGTCGACCAGGGCCCTGGTGAGCGCGCCACCTACGAAACCGGATGCGCCAATGACTAACGCCTTCATATTTGCCTCAGCCTTTTCAAAGAACGTCGCCGCTAAGAATGTTTGAATAAACCAGCAGTACAAATAACAATCTGTGTATTATTTATACCAAAACCTTTCGACCCAAGATTAGAAACAACTTTACAATTCCCTAATAAAATTCAAACGCGTCAGAGGCGAAGATGACACAGGCCTTCGGATCGAAACCTATTCTAACGACATGGGTTGCAATTTATAAACCACCCTTTCTCTCCAGATTCGATTAATTCTTGGTGAAAACGGATAGAATTGAAACAAAGGACAATCATCCATGAGAAAGGCAGTACTTTTTCTTTCCGGGTTGACCTGCCTAACGTGCCTGTTAATTTCCACTGCGTGTTCCGTTCTCACCAATAATGCTTCGGCGAATCCAACCTCAACCCTGGCCGCGCCAACTGCGCTGGCAGAAAAAACCGCGGCTACAACGGCCTTGCCTAATCCTGCTCTTGCAGCGGCATTATTCCAGCCGCTGCCGGCCATAATTTCCGGCTCCAGCTTCCCGGTTGCCCATCTCAGTTGGTCGCCGGACAGCGCTTTGCTGGCTTCCAGCAGCGGCAGTTTCGACTCCACCGATTATTCGGTCCGCCTTTGGCACGCGGATGGGACACCGGCAGGTCAAATGAGCGGTCATTCCCAGCCTGTAACCGGCCTGGCCTGGTCGCCGGATGGGAAAATCCTGGCATCGAGCTCACTGGACGGAACGACCCGCCTGTGGGGCCGCGATGGAACCCCGGTCAAGATCCTGAACGGAAACGCTGGCCATGTTTTTACGGCGGCCTGGTCGCCGGATGGAAAGCTGCTCGCCACGGGCTCGATCGTGACGGTGCTGAACCCAACCGTGCAGATCTGGGACCTGGATGGAAAGATCGTTCAGACCCTATCGACCTCCTTCAGCGGTGGAAAGTTTTACAACCTGGCCTGGTCGCCGGACGGGGCTTACTTGCTTGGGGGAGCTACCGATTATAAATTGTGGCGGGCCGACGGCAGCCTGGTAGTTGCACTGGGCGGCTGCGACACCTGCACCCCCGCCTGGGGTATGGCCTGGTCACCGAACAGCAAGCTGTGGGCTGTTGGAAACGAGAGCGCTCTGGTCAGCATTTATACCAACCAGGGCCAGAGTATTGCCATGGTCCACGATCAAAGCAGCGTGAATGCACTCTCCTGGTCGCCGGACAGCCGCATCCTGGCCGCACCGAAGACGCTCTGGAAGGCGGATGGAACTACAGTAAAGGTGCTGGCCGGCCAGCCGGAGTACGTTTATAGTCTGGCCTGGTCGCCGGACGGCAAATTCCTTGCTTCCGGCGGCAGCGACGGGTTGGTGCATTTATGGACCGCCGCCGGCGAATCCGCCGGGACCCTCGGCGGCCAGGCCGGTGAGATCAATGTCGTCGCCTGGTCGCCGGACGGAAAGCGCCTTGCCAGTGCATCGGCGGATAAAACAATCCGGTTATGGCAGGTCGCAGACCAGCCTTGAAATGGTTTACCTTTTATCCTTTATTCACCCCATGCGCGCAGTACTGAGCGTAATACACGCACGCTGTGCGCTGGCAGCGCCAGGTCTGGCGGGCATTTTCTAGCGCGGCCGGGTCGGAAGGCCAGGGATCCAGGCCCATCCATTTTTGCGCCAGCGCCAGCACCTGGCGGTCACGCTCGTCGAAATTCTCGCGGGTCGCTTCGAGGTGGCTGCGCATTGCCCACAGGGTGTTGTAACAGCCCATGGTGAGCATTTGAATGGCGTTTTCCTTTTGGTATCCCAGCCGCTCGGTGAACTGCAGCGTGCTCAACGGCATCTTCTCGGGGTAGATCTTGACCGTATCGATGTTGATCGGCAGGCCTTTGGCAAGCTGTACATCCACCCATTGGCCCATGCGCTCCAGGATACCGCTAGAATCCTCGCCCAGGAAGCCCCGCAGCCCAAG
The DNA here is from genome assembly GCA_002298885.1 of Anaerolineaceae bacterium UBA700. The sequence continues at coordinate 11,962 of DBMK01000216.1, read as the reverse complement.
CGCCTGGGTTCTGGCGTAAAGCTGCTGCTCGAATGATTGTTTTTGGGCCGCATCCGCACCGGCTAGCGTTTCCTGAAAGCTCTCTAGCAGCGATTTCAAGGCCTGGGCCAGGTCCTCGCTGCGCTGGCCGAAGGTATTGATCGTGCCGACCGTGTTGGTATCGCTCGAACGCTTGGCCGCTCCCTGGATCTTCAGGGTGCGGTTGACCACCTCGAAGATGGCCGGATCTTTGACTTTTTCCGGGTCCACTTTCGGCTCGGTGTCGAGAAATATCACGAACAGCTTCAGTTCCACCTCGCGCCTTGAAACGCCGGTGCGCTCGGCCCACTCGCGCACGTAATCCACGGCGCTGTTGGAAGGCGTGTTATCGATGCTCCCGCCGTCAACGTAGGCGTCGCCGGCCTGGGGAAAGAAATCGCGCATACTGTCCGACCTCTGCCAGCTCGCCAGCAGCGCATCGCCCTTGCCGGCGACCTGCGCATCGCCGTGCGCTGCCTGGAAGGCGCCTTTCATCTGCTCCACAACCTGAGGGTCATCCAGCCAGTTGTTGAGCATCTTGTAGAGCAGCTTGTTCTCGGCGTCATCCTCCGGGTAGAGACCGGCGAGAGGGTAGGGCATGAAGACCCCCGGGAAGCGCCCCGAGCACAGCCCGGCGTTGACCGCATTGGGATTGCCCGGAACCTGCAGCCGGAAGCTGCCCAGCGGGATCATCTCGGGATCGCTGGCCTGCAGCCGCCACGCCTGCTTTTCCATGAAGCGCACGAAGTTATCCAGCGGCACGTAGGCCGATATCTCCAGGCGCCCGGTGCGGTAGTTGGCGCGGGTCACACGTACTTCGATATTCCGCCGGGCGTAATCGCCCAGGCTGCGCTGCGGATCGACCAAGATGTAGGTCGGCGTCCCCGCCGGGTCTGGGGCGGCTTCGTCGCCCGCCAGGTGTTCAGCCCGCAGGGGTGAAACCGGCTGGGTAAAAACATCCTTCAGGCGGTGATCGTCGGCAGACGGGATGAGCGACTGCTCCAGCCCGAAGCGTTTCAGGTAAATGCGCATGGCCTGCTGCATCGGCGACGCGCGGTAGAATTTGATGATCTTTAACAGCTCGTTCACCCCGCCGACCCGTCCCACCAGCTCAGCGCCCAGGCGGAGCAAGTTGGGCCACACCTCGGGCGGCGGCACGGACTTGCGGTCCGGATCGGTCCACCACCAGCCCAGGCGGGCCATCAACGGCAGGTCCAGGTGGAAATCTTGCAGGTCGTCCTTCAGCCTGCCCAACGGCCCGCCTGGGCTGTCGTCGACGATGCGTTTATCCGGCATCAGCAGCCAGGCATGGTGGAAAGCGCGTACCCGCTCGTCCAGCGCCTGGATCGCCGCCAGCGGATCGGCGCGCACTTCGGCAGGTAGCAAGCTTTTTTGATAGAGGTATTCGGCAAAGAACATGCTGTTCATGGCGCCGATCGAGGAGCCGGTGATCACGTCGAATTCCATGCCGGTGATGTGGAAAGCGTGGATCACGCCCGCCTCGTACAATCCTTTGGCTCCGCCGCCCGTCATCACAAACCCGCGCTTCTTAAGTTTCAGGCCTTTCTTCATGATACACTTCCTTTCCCACCTCAACCGCTAAAAAGATGCGCTAATTTTGAGAATCTCTATAAAAATTATATAATATTCGAAATGTTTATTCAACATTTTATTATCAACGAGGAAAAATCGCGAATGAATTGACTCGGAACCTCACCCCCAGCCCCTCTCCATGGAATGGAGAGGGGGGGCGCGCTGTAAAAGTAGACGTGAGACGTACTCAATGAGTGGGAAAGCTGGTTTCTCCCCCTCTCCATTCCATGGAGAGGGGGTCGGGGGGTGAGGTCAGGTATCACAATGGATTTATAATGCAAATTTGAAAGCAAGAAATGGATAGTTTTTGTCATGGCTTCAGGGTATGCTATTCCATAAAGGAGAAACAATGGACAAAAACATTCCGGAAAGCGCCTATGCGCTTGAAAAAGAGACTTACTGGCAGGCCGTGCAAACCCGCGACACGGCTTTTAACGGTGTTTTCGTGTACGGCGTGCGCTCGACGGGCATTTACTGCCGCCCGAGCTGCGCCTCGCGCCGGCCGCGGCGCGAGCAGGTCAGCTTCTTCCAATCCTGCGACGAGGCCGAGGCGGCCGGGTTCAGGGCCTGCCGGCGCTGCCAGCCGCGCCAGGCTCTGTCCAACAGCGCCCAGCTCGAGCTGGTGCAGCGCGCCTGCAGCCTGATCGACGCCAGCCTGGAGCAGCCACCCTCGCTCGCCGCATTGAGCCAGGCCCTGCACTTCAGCCCGTCGCACCTGCACCGCCTGTTCAAGGCCACCACCGGGCTGACCCCGCGCCAGTACGCCGCCGGTCAGCGCGTGCAGAAGTTCAAAACCCGGGTCAAGACCGGCGAGGATGTGACGACTGCCCTTTACGCAGCCGGATACACCTCCCCCAGCCGGCTTTACGAGGGCGCGGCGCAGCGTCTGGGCATGTCACCCGGCATCTACCGCAGCGGAGGAACTGGAATGACCATCAATTACACGATTGTCGATACTTACCTGGGGCGCATGCTCATCGCCGGCACGGCCAGGGGAATTTGCGCCGTCAGTTTCGACGAAAAAGATTCCGCCCTCGAAGCGTTTTTAAGCTCCGAATTCCCTGCTGCCAGGCTGGAGCGGGACGACCGCGCCCTCCAGGCCTGGGCAGCCGCCCTGGTCGAGCACCTGCAGGGCACGCGCCAGGAGCTAAACCTGCCGCTGGAGCTGCAGGCGACCGCCTTCCAGTTACGGGTGTGGGAGGAGCTGCGCCGTATCCCCTACGGCGAAACCCGCACCTACGCCGAGATTGCCAGGGCCATCGGCCAGCCGCAGGCCATTCGGGCCGTAGGGCGCGCCTGCGCCACCAACCCCGCTGTCATCGTCACACCCTGCCACCGCGTGGTACGCAGCGACGGCGGCCTGGGCGGCTACCGCTATGGTATCCAACGTAAGCAGGCCTTGCTGGCTAGCGAGCGCCAGCGCCAGGCGGAATTGGAGGTAGAATCCTCAACATGAATATCAACCAAGCAAGACATTTGGTTTGTAAATCCATAGGTGCGAGGCATGCCTCGCACCTATGGATTTACAAACCAAATGTCTTTTTTTGGCATCGAGCGGTGTTAATAGTGTAGTGACCGATCCAGGGCGCCGGCAAGGAGGCCCTCGGACGGAAAGAACAGCGATGGCAATGACGTTTAAAAAATCCCGCGCTTCCTCCGAACCGCTTCGCCAGGCCGACAGCACAGCTTCAGGCCTGTCTGGGCCGTTCGAAACCATCTTCCTCGAGCACTGGCCGCGCGTCTATGGCCTGCTGGTGCGCCTGGTGGGTGACGGCGACGAGGCGGAGGACCTGGCTTTGGATACGTTCTTGCGCTTTTACGAGCGCAAGCCGGCCGGCGGAAATGAGCTCAACGTCGGCGGGTGGCTCCACCGGGTAGCAACCAACCTGGGGCTGAACGCAATCCGCAGTTGGAAACGTCGCCAGCAGTACGAGCTGACGTCCGGGAAGAACGAGCTTTTCGAAATCCATTCCCAGACTCCGCCCGAGCTGTTCGCCGGCGAGGAACAACGCCGATCCGTCCGACTGGTGCTAGGCCAAATGGAGCCGCGACAGGCTCAGCTCCTGGTGCTGCGCTTCTCAGGCCTCTCCTACCAGGAAATCGCCGCCGCCATTGGAGTGTCGGTCACTTCCATCGGCACCCTGTTGAACCGGGCCGAAGTTGATTTCGAAAAGCGCTACCGCGCTGCCTACCCCGAGGGAGGTTGACCATGCACCTGGATGATGGACAAATCCGGGCTTACCTGGATGGAGAACCGAGTGACTTGAGCCTGGAAGAGACCAGCCGGCACCTTGCCGGCTGCCAGGCCTGCCAGGCTCGCCTGCAAGAGCTGAAGAGCCGGGCCGCAGCCACCAGCCAGCGCCTGGCTTTCCTGGCTCCCCCGGCCGGCGAACCGTCCCCGGCGCCGCGCCTGGCTGAGAAGCTGGCGTTGGCAGCCTTCAAACACCGCTTGAACCAACAAAAGGAGTACCCCATGTCACAAAGAATCTTCCGCCCGCGCACTGCCTGGGCCGGCGCGGCCGTAGTCTTGCTGCTGGTGATCGCCCTGAGCATCCCCTCCGGGTTCGCCTGGGCCGGCCAGTTCCTGGGCCTGTTCCGCGTCCAACAGGTCGCCGTGGTGCCCATCGATCCGACCGGGCTGATGGCGCTGAAAAACAGCTCGGCCATCGGGCAACAGATCAGCCAGTTGCTGGCCAAATCGATCACCTTCGAGCAGCAGCCGGCGAAAGCCTACAACGTTGCCGGTGCAGCCGAAGCCAGTAAAGCATCCGGCTTCAACGTTCGCCTGCCGGCCAGCGAGAGTTCATTACCCCAGTTCACCGTCCAACCGGGTGCTTCCTTCAATCTGGTCGTCGACCGGGCGCGAGCCCAGGCGCTGCTGGATGAATCGGGCCACAAGGACCTTGTCTTACCGCAGTCACTCGACAAGGAAACAATCTCGGTGAAGATTCCAACATCCGTGGCTGTGTCCTACGGCACCTGCCCCAACCCAACCAGCCCGGACGAAGGCATGCTTGGGTCCGCCGGCCGGCGCTATCCCGACTGCATGATCCTGGCCCAGATCCCCAGCCCTACTGTGAATACCCCGCCTGACGTAGACGTGCAGAAGCTGGCGGAGATCGGCCTGGAGTTCACCGGCATGTCCGCCGAGCAGGCTCAGGCCTTCGCCAAGAGCATCGATTGGACCTCCTCGCTGGTGATCCCGCTGCCCAAGAACGCCGCCACCTACCAGCAGGTGATGGTGGACGGTGTGCAGGGCACGCTCATCCAGCGCCCGGCTGACGATTCTCCCGAATTTGCCCTGGTGTGGGTCAAGGACGGCATCATCTATACTATCGGCGGCCTGGGGAGCGACAGCCCCCGCGCCATCGAGATGGCCAACTCGCTGAAATAACCATGCCTGATCCGTGCGCCATCGAAACCCAGGAGCTGCGCAAAGTCTTCGGCGATAACGTGGCCGTGAAAGGCCTCACCCTGCAAGTCCAGCAGGGTGAGGTTTTCGGCTTTCTCGGTCCGAACGGGGCGGGGAAGACTACCTCGATCAAGATGCTGCTCAGCCTCATTACACCCACCGGCGGCAGCGCCATGCTGCTCGGCGCTCCGCTGCACGATGCACAGCGCGTCCGGGCCGTGCGCGCCCGCATTGGCTTCCTGCCGGAACACTTTCACTTCCACGATTGGCTGACCGCCGAAGAGTTCCTGCGCCTGCACGGCCAGCTCTACGGCATGCAGCCGGCAAGCCTGAACCCGCGCATCGACGAGCTTTTTGAGCTAGTCGGCCTGGGCGCCTTCCGCTCCAAGCAGTTGCGCACGTTTTCCAAGGGCATGCTGCAGCGCATCGGCCTGGCCCAGGCTCTGCTCAACCACCCCGAGTTGGTCTTCCTGGACGAACCCACCTCCGGGCTCGACCCGGTTGGGCGGCGCCTGGTGCGGGATATCATCCACGATCTGCGCCGGCAGGGCACTTGCGTCTTCCTCAATTCGCACCTGTTGAGTGAAATCGAAGTCACCTGCGACCGGGTGGCCTTCATCAAGCACGGCGAAGTGGTGCGCGTGACCGAGCTGAAGCAGCTTAACGAGACTCAGTCCAGCGTCACCATCCGCGCCGGCGGGCTAACCCCGCAGATAGCCGCCGGCCTGTCCCAATGGGGGCGCGACATCCAGCTCGACGGCAGTACTGTCGCCCTGGCGGTGGCTTCCGAAGCCGTGCTGCCCGAAATCACGCGCTACCTGGTGTCCCAGGGCGCGGCCGTGTACGCCATTACCCCCCAGCGGCTCTCCCTGGAGGACCTCTTCATCCAGACCGTCGGTACGGAGGGCGTGCTGTGAACCCAACCTTGATCATCGTACGCCTCACCCTGCGCGAGGCAATGCGCCGCCGGATCGTGCTGGCCGCGTTGGTGGTAGGAATCGGATTCCTGCTGGTCTACAGCGTCGGTTTCAATATCATTACCACCCATGCCTACACGGTCATTCAGGGTTCGCCGGTCAGTCCAAGCCAGGCGGTCATCCAGCAGGAAGGGGTCAATTTTCTGGTGCTGGCCGGACTGTATGCGATCACTTTTCTATCGATCGCCATGGGGGCGCTGCTCTCAGCGGACGCCCTGGCGGGCGAAATTTCAACCGGCACGGTCCAATCCATCGTCACCAAGCCCGTGCGGCGCGCTCAAATCGTGCTGGGCAAATGGCTGGGGTTCGCCATTCTGCTTGCGCTATACATGTTCTTGATGGGCGGCGGCGTCGTTCTGAGCGTCTGGCTGCAGTCCGGATACACTGCGCCCAACCTGCTGGCAGGCATCGGCCTGATCTACATGGAAGCGCTGCTGGTAATGTCGGTAGCCCTGGCCTGCAGCAGCCGCTTTTCGGCCCTGGCGACCGGGGCGGTGGTCTTCGGGTTATACGGCCTGGCCTTCATCGGCGGCTGGGTGGAACAGTTTGGCTCGTTCCTCCAGAACCAGACCGCCGTCTACGTTGGAGTGGTATCCAGCCTCTTCCTGCCCAGCGAATCGCTGTGGCGGCGAGCCTCCTACGAGATGGAGAGCCCACTTTCCGGGGTGCTGGGCATGTCCCCCTTCGGCACGATCTCCGTGCCGAGCGTCCTGATGATCGTTTATGCCGCCATCTACATCGTGCTTGCCCTGCTGCTGACCTTGCGCATTTTTTCGCGGCGCGATTTGTAAAGAATCGGTACCCTCGCGTAGGGGCTGGTGATCATCCCGCCCTTCTCTGCGTTCGAGCAGTTCAACATCACCCGCCGGGTGAATGACATGGCGGATACGAGCATCGCCCACAGCGCATTCTAGTTATGATCAGCTCTTCCTCCCCCTTCCCTTATGAATTTTAACAAATAAATACCATGACCAAATCATTTGTATATGCTTTCGCCGCCTGGGGCTAAAGCCACCAGGCTACGAAAACCCAAGCCCGCCTCGGCGGGCTGAAAAGGCGCGCGACCTTTAAGTCGGCCAAGGCCGACTTGGATTTTAGCTAGCCTGGGGTTTTCAACCCCAGGCGTCTCAATCGGATAAACCTCTGAAGTTTACGGTGTTATTTTGTTAAAGTTAATCAGGGAAGGGGGCCGAAGGGTTAGATCCGAGTGCCTAACTGTCTTTCGAGCTCACCTCTGTTTGGCAGGGAGGGCTGGGCGCCGCGGCGCGTGACAGCCACCGCGCCGGCGGCGTTGCCCCAGCGGCATGCTTCTTCCACTGGCAATCCTTCGCTCAGAGCAGTGGCAAAGGCGCCTACGAAGGCATCTCCGACGGCGACCGTATCCACTACCTCCACCGGGTGCGCCGGCAGGCGCAGGCGGCGCTCGCCTTGCGCCAGCAGGGCGCCATTTTCCCCCAACGTCACCACCAGGCTGCGCACCCCGCGCTGCAACAGCCGCCTCACTCCCTCATCCACCTCCGGCGTCCCCGCCAGCACGGCCAGCTCTCCCGCATTGAGCACCAGGGTATCCACTCGCCGCAGCAGGTCATCCGCCAGGGGACGGGCCGGCGACGGGTTGAGAATAACCTGCACGGCGTGGTAGCCGGCCAGCTCGACCGCCGCCTCGACAACCGGCTGCGGCAGCTCGAGCTGCAGCAGCAGGATTCCGGCCTGCGAAAAGGCATCCTCGGCGGCGCTCAAATCGGCCGGGCTGAGCTGCCCGTTGGCCCCCGGCACAACGATGATCGTATTCTCGCCGGCGCGATCGAGCGTGATCAGTGCGACTCCGGTTGGAGCGGTGGCATCGCGCTGGATGAACCGGCAGCCGACCCGGTCGGCGGCCGCGGCTGCAAGCAGAGCATCCCCAAACCCATCCTGGCCCACGCGGCCGATCAGGTCCACCCTGGCACCCAGGCGCGCCGCCGCGACGGCCTGGTTGGCGCCTTTACCGCCCGGGTAGGTATTGAAGGCAATGCCCAGCAGGGTCTCCCCCGGCTGCGGGTGGCGCTCCGCCTGGACGACCAGGTCCATATTCAGCGTGCCGACGACAACGATTGAGTCTTTCATAAATCCACCAATTGAGTACAATAGTTATTGGCAAGGTTTTTTGGGTTGGGGTTGTCCAAAACCGATTTTTTAGAGCATCCAGGCCACACGTAGGGGAAGGGGGGATTCTGCTAATACTTGTATTTTTGATCAAACCCCCGTGCCCCTACTTTGTAAGCAGCCAAACAAGAAAACCGCTTTTCTGCTCCAATTCTATCAAGGAAAAGTCATGAATACAGTCGTGGAAGTTGAGAATCTCACCCACCAATTTGGCGCGGTGACTGCCCTGGATGGCCTGACATATTCCGTCGAAGAAGGCGAGGTGTTCGGCATGTTGGGCCCGAACGGCGCCGGTAAGACCACCAGCATCCGCATCCTTAACGGCGTGCTGGCTCCCAAAAGCGGCTCGGTACGCGTGTTTGGGCTGGATGCGGGAACGCAGGGATGTGAAATCCGCCGCCGCACCGGGGTGCTCACCGAAACCCCTTCGCTATACGAGCGCCTCAGCGGGCGAGATAACCTGATGATTTTCGGCGGTTTGTACGGCATTCCCGAGGACCGCCTGGCGGGCCAGGCTGACCGCGTGTTGGAGCAGTTCGGCCTGGCGGACCGGGCAGGGGACAAGGCCGGCAGTTACAGCAAAGGCATGAAGCAGCGCCTGGCGCTGGCGCGGGCATTCTTGCACGAGCCCCAGATCCTCTTCCTGGACGAACCTACCTCCGCGCTGGATCCAGAAGCCGCCCGCCAGGTGACCGAGGTCATCGAGCAGATCAGCCACCGGAAGGGGCGGACTGTATTCCTATGCACGCACAACCTGGACGAGGCCCAGCGCCTGTGCGACCGGGTTGCCGTGCTGAACAAAGGGCGCCTGCTGGCAATCGGCACCCAGGAGGAACTCAGCCGGACTATCTGGCAGGGCGCCTGGGTGGAGATCCAGTTCGACCAGGAGCTCGCACCAGATGCGCTGGCAGACATTCGGCGCTTGCCCTTTGTCCTGAAATTAGAAACGAGCCCGTGCGCCATGGCCGTAAAGGTCGCCGATATCCGCCACGTGCCGGACCTGATCTCGGCTCTAACCGCGGCCGGAGGGCGCATCCTGCAGGCCATGCCGCGCAAGCACACCCTCGAAGAGATTTACTTCGCCGTACAGAACCAGGGAGGGCCGGCATGAACGCTCGCACGATCCGCATCATCATGACGAAGGATTTGAAGGAAGTCGCTCAGAACAAGGGGGCCTGGATTCCGGCGGTAATCGTCCCGCTGTTTTTCATGGTGCTGCTGCCGGTGTTGATCATCCTGATCCCCCGGATGATGGCGGCCTCGGGCCAGCCTGCCGCCGGCCAAATCAGCACGGCTCAGATCAGAGAATTTGTGATGCCCTTCCTGGGCGAGCAGTTGAAGGGACTGAACGACGACCAGTTCTGGGTGGTGCTGACGACCGGATACATGCTGGCGCCTTTCCTGCTGATGATGCCCCTGATGCTTTCGACGATCATCGGGGCCGAATCGTTCGTGGGCGAAAAGGAACGCAAAACGCTCGAAGCCCTGATCTACTCGCCGGCGACGGACGCAGAGCTTTTTGTGGGCAAGGTGCTGGCCAGCGTGGTCCCGGCGATCGGGTTGGGCTGGGCCAGCTTCCTGCTCTACGGAATAGCAGTTAACGCCGCGGCCTGGCCTGTGATGGGGTCCATCTGGTTCCCAACGATCACCTGGGCGCCGTTAATGCTCTGGCTTACCCCGGCCATCGCCATACTCGGCATGGCAGTAACCGTCCTGATCTCGATCCGCGCCAAGACTTTCATGGAGGCCTACCAGATGAGCGCGAGCCTGGTTGTGCTGATCCTGGGCCTGGTAGCCGGGCAGATCAGCGGCGTTCTGTACCTGAGTATCGGGGTTTCCATGCTCCTGGGATTGGGAATTTTCGTCGTGGACGCGATTCTGATCCGCTTCGGGGTGCGCACGTTTGCCCGCTCCAGCCTGCTGTCTAGAATTTAGGATTTCAACGCCGGTTCCCGCCATTTACCTCACAATCATTTAACCTTCCCGTATTAAAAAGTTAATATATTAGGCTTACAATCATAAATGATCCTATTTTGATCTGATTGCGTATATTTAAGCATGTACGATCAAAACAGTCTGTGAGGTATTTATGAAACGCAACGAATTAGGGTTGGGGGCCTTGGTTGGATTTATCAGCAGCCTGGTCGTCATGGCGGTCTCCTATTTGGGGAACGCCGTGCTGGGGCTGCCTTTCTTGCCGTTCGATTTGTTCGACTGGTTGACACGCGCCCTGCCCGGCGGGGTGATCGAGTTTGGCCTGCGCAATATGATCTCGATCATCGGCGCCCTGCACCTGGGCCCAACCGATACCACCGCCAAGCTGGCTGAGCAGCTTTTGGGCCTGATCATCGTCGCCGTTACTGGCGCCGTATTCGGCCTGGCGCTGGTATGGATCGGCCGATGGCGGCCGGCGTGGCTGATCAGGGCCGGGTTGGTGGGAGGCCTGGTCTTGTGGATCGGGATGGCCTTCGCCGAATTGAGCCTGCCCCAGGACTTCGGGGCGCGCTTCATCGGTGTCGTCTGGCTGCTGATCCTGCTGGCCGGCTGGGGCTGGCAGCTTGCCCGCCAGGTGGATGGCATCATCGCCAGGCCTGCTCCGGCAGCCGCCGAAGGCAATGCGCCGGCCGGGGTAAGCGTGGTAACCACAGCCAATGCTATTCCGCGCCGTTCCTTTTTGGCCCTGGCCGGGGCAGGCGCAGTCAGTTTCGTCGTCCTGGCGCTCGGAATCATACGCCTGCGCTCGGCCACAGCCGCACCGGCGTCAATCCCGGTCACCGGCGGCTCCGCAGGGCCGACCCCGGTGCCTGACCTGCCGTATGGGCCGCAATATACTTCGGGGCCGGCAGCCTCTCCATCCGCGGACGCGCTGGCAAAGCGGTTCGATCCCGCCCCGGGGACGCGCCCCGAGATTACCCCGGTGGATAAGTTCTACCGGATTGACATTAATGACTTCCCGCCCCAGGTCGACGGCAAGTCGTGGTCTCTGAAGCTCAAGGGCATGGTGGATAAGCCGTTGAATTTGACCTTGAACGACATCCGATCGCGCCCATCCGTGACCCAGGCGTTGACCATGGAATGCATTTCCAACCCGGTGGGCGGCGACCTGATCAGCACCAATTACTGGACCGGGGTGCGGTTTAAGGACGTGCTGGCCGATGCGGGCGTGCAGCCCGGCGCAGTAGCGATCAATATCACCGCCGCGGATGGATTCTACGAATCGGTGCCCTTGCAGGAGGCTATGGACGAACGCTGCCTGCTGGTATACGCCATGAACGGCGCGCCGCTAACCCCCGAACACGGCTACCCGCTGCGCATCTACATCCCCAACCATTACGGCATGAAGCAGCCGAAATGGATTGCCAACATGGAAGTGGTCAACCAGCCCGGAGCGGGTTACTGGGTGGACCGGGGCTGGAGCGAAACCGCCATCCCGCAGACCACCTCCGTGATCGATACGGTCAATGTCGACAAGAACGAGCTGGCCCTGAACGGTAAAATGCTGCTGGGCGGCATCGCCTGGGCCGGGGCGCGCGGCATCAGCAAGGTTGAGGTGCAGATCGATGGGGCGCCCTGGGTGGAAGCCGAGCTGCGCACCCCCACCGTCAGCCCGCTCACCTGGGTGCAGTGGCGCTACGACTGGAAGCCGACCTCCGGCTTGCACACGGTGAGCGTGCGCGCCACCGACGGCGCCGGCGCCCTGCAAACCGCCACGCCGACGGACCCTGCCCCCGAGGGTGCCACCGGCATTTACTCCACGCAGATTAGTATTTGAAAATCGAGAATAGAGAATCGAGAGTAGAGAATAGAGAGTGGAGAG
>DBMK01000330.1 GCA_002298885.1 Anaerolineaceae bacterium UBA700 | reverse complement strand
CCGCCCGGCTACGCCGGACGGAAGGCCTCAACCCATCTTTATTGGCAATCCTTGTGGGGAAGGGAATTTATCTGGTGGAGCTGCGCAGGGCGGCGCCGGTGAGGGAATGGGGGGCGGCAAAAAGCTGCTCGGGGGTGCCTTCAAATATGACCTTTCCCCCCTTGTTGCCGCCCTCGGGCCCCATATCAATGATCCAATCGGCGTTTTTGATGACGTCCAGATTGTGCTCGATCACGATCACCGTGTTGCCTGTATCCACCAGCCGGTTGATGACCTCCAGCAAATGGCCGATGTCCGACATGTGCAGGCTGATGGTCGGCTCGTCCATAACATAGACGCTGCCTTTCTTGTGCAGCTCACTGGCAAGCTTGATGCGCTGGCATTCGCCGCCCGAGAGCGTACTGAGCGGCTGACCGAGGGTAAGATAACCCAGGCCTACGTCGCGCATGGCTTGCAGCTTGCGGACGACGTCGTCGATGTCAAAGTAGTCGAGAGCCGCTTCGACGCTCATTGCCAGGACGNNCTTGATGCGCTGGGCCTCGCCGCCGGAAAGGGTCGGGCTTTGCTGGCCGAGGGTGAGATAACCCAGGCCGACCTCCCTAAGGAGCGTCAGGGGTCGCCTTATCGACGGATGAGCCAAGAAAAAATCCGACGCCTCTTCGACGCTCATTGCCAGGACGTCGGTGATCGACTTTCCATGCAGCTTATAGGCGAGCACTTCGTCCTTGAAGCGCTTGCCGCCGCAGACTTCACAAGGAATTTTTACCTCGTCGAGGAAGGCCAGCTCGGTGTATATAACCCCATGCCCCTGGCAGTTTTCGCAGGCGCCTTTGGAGTTGAAACTAAACAACGAGGGACTTACTTTGTTGGCTGTGGCGAAGGCTTTGCGGACCTCGTCCATGATACCGGTGTATGTGGCAGGATTGGAGCGGGTAGAGACGCCCACCGCGGATTGGTCGACCACCACCGCATGCGGGTGCTGGTGCAAGAATGCCTGGTGAATGAGGCTGCTCTTGCCCGAACCAGCCACCCCTGTCACGACGGTCAACACGCCGGTGGGTATATCGACGCTGACATTCTGCAAGTTATTCACGCGGGCATTGGTGATGGGGAGTTTCCCTTTTGGCGTGCGAAAACTGTGTTTAAGCGGCAGCGTCTGCTGCATGTGCCTGCCCGTCAACGTGTCAGCGTGGAGCAGGTTCGCAAAAGTGCCTTCATAAACAATGGCGCCTCCGTCACTCCCGGCGCGCGGGCCAACATCCACAATATGGTCGGCTATTTTAATCACATCCGGGTCGTGTTCGACCACAATGACGGTATTGCCCTTGTCGCGCAGCTTGCGCAGCAGGTCGTTCAAGCGGTGAACATCGTGGGGATGCAACCCGATGCTCGGCTCATCGAAGATATACATCACGTCCACCAGGCTGCTGCCCAGGTGCTTGACCATCTTGATGCGCTGCGATTCACCGCCCGAGAGGGTGTCCGTCTCTCGATTGAGGCTAAGGTATTCGAGGCCAATATCAATCAGGTACTGCAGCCGCTCGGTGAGCGATGCAACAATGGGAACGGCTTCCGGGGTCTTTATCGCCCGGATCACGTCTATCAGCTCGTCAACTTCCATGGCAGCCATCTCAGCAATGTTGCGACCGTTTATTTTGGCGCTCAGCGCGGCTTGACTGAGACGCGTGCCCTTGCAGAGCGGGCAGGGGCCGAACGTCATGTACGGCGCCACCGCTTTCTGAGTGCGCTCGGACGGGGTAAATTTTGATGGCGAGATGTACTTGCGGGTGAACTTGTCGACAATTCCCTCGAAGGTCAAGTTAACCGTTTTGCCTCCAAACTGCACTTTTACCTTATAGGGCTTGCTGTGCAGGAGGAGGTCCATTTCCTGGGGTGTGTAGTCGGCCAGTTTTTTGTCCATATCGAACAACCCTGAGGCGTTTAAAAAATTGCTCCAGCCCCAACTGTTGACAGCATACTCCGGGTACAGGATCGCCCCTTCGTTTAGCGATTTGGATGTGTCCAGAAAAGCATCCATATCCACGCCGATTTTGCGACCCACCCCGCTGCATTCAGGGCACCAGCCTTGAGGATCGTTGAACGAAAAGGCATTGTAGTTGCCCACGAACGGCCGGCCAATACGCGAGTACAGCAGGCGCAGTATGGTGTAAATATCGGTAATGGTCCCCACCGTGGAGTGCGACCCACCCCCCATGCGTTTCTGGTCAACGACAATAGCCATGCTCAGATTTTTGATGGCGTCGGCATCAGGTTGAGCATAGTGGGGTAAAAAGGTGCGAACGAAGGTGCTGAAGGTCTCATTCAACTGGCGGCGCGCTTCGGCGGCCAGGGTATCAAATACAATAGACGATTTGCCGGAGCCAGACACACCGGTAAAGATGGTAATGCTGCGTTTGGGAATGCGCAGGGACACATTCTTAAGATTGTTTTCGCGAGCGCCTCGGATTTCGATATATTCTTGGGGCATAAGCCCTCCTTCTTAACCAGTAAATCGTGCGATGGTTATTTCTTCGTTATTTTACTAGATGTAGATTTCATCCAACAGTCCGGCTTTGATTAAATGAAGATTGAGTATTTTATTTTCTGTANNTACAGAAAATAAAATACTCAATCAAGATGAACGGAATTTAGATTTTAGCTTTTTTTAGAATTATGTACTTGGCATGGGACCAGAGCAGGGGGGTGGCGATGGGGCCCCACTGCTTGACCCAGGACGGGTAGAAAGCGGGGTCGTTAAGAGCGGCGGGGACCTGCTCGGGCAGGCTGCCATCAGGGGCGGCCTGCTGCTCGATCCAGGCAAGCAGCTCCGGGCCAGTTGGACGCGGGCGCGGAGGTCGCCCGTCCCCCGCGCTTTGGGCGTCCAACTGGCTGTAGTACCAGCCTAACCAGGCGGTCAGCAGGAGCCAGGCGCCGCCGCCGTAATAGGTATCGGTAGGATAGCGGTGCACACCGCCGTGCAGCAGGGTGCGCTCGATCTCGGCCACGGTGGCCAGCATGCGCGGGTCGCCGGGGGCCACCACCCCGTACGGCACCGCCAGCCCCAGCAGGGATGCGTCCACCGTTGGCTTGCCGCTGAACTTGACGAAATGGCCGTCGAGGGTGAAGTGGGAATCGATGTAGGCGCGGATGGCGTCGAGCGTAGGAGAAAATTTATTTGGATTTGGAATGGCCTTCGGCCATTCCAAATCCAAATTTAATTTCTCGTAAGCGGCCAGGCCGCCGTAGATGGCGGCGAGGGTGTGGGGGTGCACCAGGTCGGGATGCTCCTCCCAGCAGTCGTAGCACGGGCGGTCCCACAGGGCGGCCAGGTAGGCGGCGGTGAGACCGGCGGCTGCCAGCCATTCGGCGGGCAGCGGATCGCCGCACAGGCGTTGGTGCTGTTCCAGCGCCCACAGCCAGGTGCCGAAGCCATCCAGTTGAAAGTTGCCCCATTTCTCCTGGGTGCCGTCGGCGCCCTCGAGAGTGAGGCGGGTGTGCAGCACGTCCGTATCATCCAGGGGCAGGCCGCGGGCGGCTTTCTCCAGGCCGCGGCGGATGACGGCGGCGCGTTGGTTGACCGCCCGGGCGGCCCAGGCGTGAAAGCGGGCGGCGCTCTCGTGCTCGCCGGCCAGGTCCATAGCATAGGCCGTGAAGGAGCCGTCGCGGAACCAGCAGTAGCGGTAGGTGGGGAAGTTGGGAGAGGCCACGTAGGCCCCCGAGGGATGCTGGTTGGCCAGGATGATCTCGATGCTGCGGCGGTAGAGGTCGGTCATCAATCAGTCCCCCCATTCGATGAGAATCAGGTCCCAGTAGCTGAGGCCGGGGACCTGTACTTTAAGGCCGCCATCCTGCAGGCTGAAGGGCAGCGGGCGCAGGCCGATACCGGGCTCGTCCGGCGAGGCATACCAAACCTGCTTGACCGGCCGGGTCACCTGGCTGACTTCGAGCGAGGCGGCGCCCAGGGCGGTGGGCGCGGCGTCCGGCTTGGCCCACTGGCCATTCTTGAGGCCAAGCATGTTGACCAGGCTCAGCCCGGTGTAGCGGTCGTTCTCGCGCACCAGCGGGTAGACCTTGTTGTAGGGCATGCTCGGCGAGGTCGAGGCGCCCTCCAGGTGGATGCGGCCCTGCCAGGCCTGGGTGGCCTCGCGGGCCTGCGGGCCGATCACGTCTTCGTAACGGATGGCGAACTCGATATAGCGCTTGAGCACTGCGCTCAGCTCGGGAGTCAGGGTCTTGTAC
This sequence comes from Anaerolineaceae bacterium UBA700, assembly GCA_002298885.1. The sequence goes on along the minus strand of DBMK01000330.1, from coordinate 1,307 downwards.
TTGGGGAAGTAGGGGTCGGCCAGGTAGCCGTCCTGCTCGCCGAAGGCAATGTGCCCGCCGCCGCTGGCGTAGATGACGGCGTCCATCAGGCGGGCGTTGGCCTCGAGGGCCGGGTCGATGTAGGCGGCCAGGACGACGGGTTTATTGCCGCCCAGCTTCTGGGCCTGGGCGATGAGGGTGTGCAGGTCGGTGTAATAGTTGTACGGCGCCCACACCTCGATGTAGACGATGTCCTCGGCGGCCGGGGCCACCTTTTCGATGGGCCAGTTGGTGACGGCGTTGAAGACCACCGCCCCACCCTGCGGGCGGTCCCTGGTCACCAGGGCGTGGGTAGCATCGATGATCTGGGCCAGGGGCGTGCCCACGTCGTAGGAATTGCCCTGGGCGTCGTAGGCAGTCTTGGGGTCGCCGTACTGGTCGAGATGGATGCCGTCGAAGGCGGTGCGGGCCAGCACGTCGTCGAACTGGGAGAGCAGGTGCTGCACCCAGGGACTGCCGGGGCGGGGATCCATGTACATCATCTTATCCTCGATGAAGACGTGGGGCGTGCCGTCCGGGTTGAACATGGCCCAATCCGGGTGGAGCTTGTAGAAATCCATCGAGGAGGCGTAGACGGCGGTGTAAGGCAGGGCCGAGATGCCGCGGGCGTGGGCGGCGGCGATCATGGCGTCCACGGTCTGGCGCGACAGGCTGCGCCCGAACAAATCGACGTAGGGCTCCTGGTCAGTCAGAAACTGGTCGTGGCGGTACATCCAATCGTAAAACTGGAGGGCGTTGACGTGGTAGCCGGTGAGGGTCGTCATGGTCTGGGCGGCGTCGGAGCGGCCGGGGAAAAAGTCGCTGAGGAAGCCGTAGCGCGGGTTCTGGGTCCAGCGCTCGAGCACGTCGAAGGCGGAGCTGGCGGAGGCCAGAACCTGCCCGCCCTCGGATTGGACGCGCACGTCCACCCCGTAGCCGCGCAGGGTCTCTGCCGGCGGCGTCCAGGTCAGCTCAACCGTCTGCGCCTGGCCCGAGGGAGTGAGGGAAATGTCCTTGCGCACTTCTTCCAGGGTTTTATCGATGGAGCGGAAGGTCACCAGGATGGCAGCCGGGGAGGGCTGGCCGGGTTTGTAAAATGGTTGGGAATAAGTAATCGATTCGATCTTTACCGTCATGGGAACACCTGGAGTTTGAGTTGGGGCCGGCGCGGCGGTGGGGGTTGGGGATGGCGTCGGGGAAATTTGAGCGGCGCAGGAGGTTAATATCACCACAGAGGCACAGAGGCATAGAGATTTAAAGACGTAACCACGAATTACACTAATGGAAAC
>DBMK01000364.1 GCA_002298885.1 Anaerolineaceae bacterium UBA700 | reverse complement strand
CTGCACCGAAGGTGCAGCGTTCATCCGTAAATTAATATTTCAAGCGGTAGCCAACCCCCGGTTCGGTGAGGATGTATTCGGGGCGGTTGGGATCGGCTTCGATCTTGTGGCGCAGGTTGCTGATGTTCACCCGCAGCAGGTGGCTTTCGGCCTCGTACGCCGCCCCCCACACCTCGCGCAGCATCTGGCGGTGGGTGAGCACCTTGCCAGCATTGCGCACCAGCAGGCGCAGCAAGTCGTATTCGGTGGGGGTCAGGTCGACTAAGGCGCCGTTCAGCGTCACCTGGCGGCGGGCCAGGTCCACCTTCAACCCGCCGGACTCGAAAACCGGCTCGTCGCCGCTCTTACCAGCCCGGCGCAGGTTGACCCGGATGCGCGCCACCAGCTCGCCCACCCCGAAGGGCTTGGTGAGGTAATCGTCCGCCCCAGCGTCCAGGGCGGCAATTTTGTCGATCTCGCGGTCGCGCACCGAAAGCACGATGATTGGCACGCTGGTCCATTCTCTGAGCTGGCGGGTAACCTCGGTGCCGTCCATATCCGGCAGGCCCAGGTCCAGGATGATCACGTCCGGGCGGCGTCCGGCGGCCTCCTGCATGGCTTCCTGCCCGGTGGCGGCTTCCAGCACGATGTAACCGTGCCCTTGAAGCGAAGCGCGCAGGAAGCGACGGATGGGGCGCTCATCGTCTACAACCAGGATATTGGCCGGTTGGTCGTTCATGCTCCCTCCCCATTTCCCCTCTCGGCCTGCGGGTTGAGCGCCAGGGCCACTGTAAACAACGAGCCGCCGCCGGGCCGGTTCTCGGCCCAAATCCGCCCGCCGTGCGCCTCGACGATGCCCTTGCAAATGGAAAGACCCAACCCGGTTCCCTTGGCCTGGCCGGCAGCCTTCACCCTGTGGAACTTGTCGAAGATTTTCTCCAGCTCCTGGGGCGGAATGCCCGGTCCGCGGTCGGCAATGCGGATCAATACCTTATCGTTCTCACAGGCAACACCGATCTCGATCGGCGCGGCGGGTGGGGAGTACTTGATGGCGTTGTCCAGCAGGTTGACCAGCACCTGTTCCATGAGCACGAAATCCATCGGGATCAGCGGCAGCCCCTCTGCCAGGTTCACCTTCACCGGGCGGCTGCCAAAGGCATCGTTCAGGCGGGCCAGGGCCGAGCCGATCACGTCCTGCAGGTCTCCCGGCTCGAGGCGCAGCTTCAAGGCGCCGGCTTCCAGGCGGGTCATATCCAGCAGGTTTTCCACCAGGCGGTTCAGGCGGGCAGTTTCTTCGCGGGCGTTATCGAGCATGTCCAGGCGCGCCGCGCGGTCGAGCTGGACGGCGTTCTCGCCGCCCATCTCCACCTCCAACAGGCTGTCCAGCACGCCCTGGATGGATACCAGGGGCGTACGCAGATCGTGCGAGATGGAATTGAGCAGGGCGGTCTGCAGCCGCTCGGCCTCGCCCAACACCTGGGCGCGGTTGGCCTCGTCCGCCAGGCGGGCGCGCTCGATGGCCATCGCGGACAGGTTGGCGAACCCTTCGAGCTGCTGGCGCTGCGACGGAGTCAAGAACCGACGTCGGGTATACGGGCGCACCCCCAAGATGCCGACAACGCCGCGGGTGGTTTTGAGCGGCACGTAGCGCACCTCGCCTTCCGGAAACGTGTCCGTGCCCAAGCCGGAGGCCAGCCCGTGCTCCAATGCCCAACGCGCTTTGGCCAACTCGGAATTATCCAGGGTGAAACCGGGCGTTTGGGCGCGCTGTTCCAACGTATGGTCCTGGACCACCAGCACCACCACCTCGCGACCCAGGGTCTGGCTGACGTGGCGCACAACCGCCTGCACAATGTCGTCCAGGTTGAGGGCGGCCGTCAAGTCCCGGCTGAGAGCGTTGAGCGCCTCTACCTGGGCCTCGCGGTCCTTCAAGGCCTTGACCTGCTCGCGCACCCGCGCCGCCAGGCCGCTGACCACCAACCCTACCACCAGCAGGGCGGTAAAAGTGACCAGGTACTCCGTATCGGCCACCGAGAAGCTGAGGCGCGGATCAACAAAGAAGTAATCGAAGGCAAAGACGCTCAAGAAGGATGCCAGCATGGCCGGGCCCCGCCCCAGGAAAAAGGCGGCGATGACCACCGCCGCCATGTATAACATGACCAGGTTCGTGGGATGGAGCAGGCTACGGACCGGCAGTCCCAGGAGCGTAGCCAATGCCACCAGGCCGATGCTCTCGATATAGCGCAGGCGTGACATACCCTTATTATATCCATCCACCACGCCCCAATAAATTTTCCACGCCCTAAGGTCAGCAACAGGCAAGATTACCCGACCTGATAGGGCACCTCCATGATCACGATATCCTTGCGCTGGAGCAGGACTTTGCGCAGCGTCTCGGCAGTGCGCGCGTGTAGAAAACCGCTCCACCAATGCTTGGGGACGAACTGGGGTACGATAATCGTAATGACCTCGTCCGGCCGGCGGATTTCCTCGAGCTTTTCAATGTATTCCACCAAAGGCTCCAGGAAAAGCCGGTAGGGCGAATTCAGGACTACCAGGCGGTAGCCGCCGCCCCAGATATCCCATTTGGCCTCAATCTTTTCCCTCTCGCGCGGGTCGATGGATACATGGATGGCAGTAATGTCATCCGACAGCGTGCGGGCATAGCGAAGCGCTTCTAACGTGCCCCGGTGGATGCCGGATATCGGCATGATCACCCGATTGCGCGAAACTTTCGTGTGCACAGGGTTTCCTTCCAGCGATAGCTGTCTGGCAACGCTCTTATAATGGTGGTGTATGGAGAAAAAGATAGCTACCAACAGGGGAGTCAGGATCACCACGACGTAAGCCCCATCATGAAACTTGGTAATGGCAAAGACCAGCATCACCAACAGAGTGCACAGCGATCCAAAACCGTTCAGAATCATTTTATACTGCCAGCCAGCCTCATATTTCACCACAGACCCGGGCTCCTGGATCTCCTCGCCCGGCTTCAGGTGGCCGGATTTCCACCAGCGGCGGGCCATTCCGGCTTGAGAGAGGGTAAACGAGAGGAAAACGCCGATGGCATACAGCGGGATCAGGGCGGTCACCGAGGCCTGGAAGGCGATCACCAGGGCAGATGAGATCATTGCCAGGGCAATAATCCCGCTGGAATAGACCAGGCGGCTGCCGCGGTAGGTCAACTGGCGGGGCAGAAACCCGTCCCCGGCGTGCAGCGCCCCCAGGCGAGGGAAATCGGCGTAGGCCGTGTTGGCCGCCATGACCAGAATGATGGTGGTCGCCGAAATCAGGCCCAGGTAAAGCGGGCCGCGGCTGCCGTAGATGGTCCGCGCCACCTGCGAAACGATCGTCTCCCCTTCGGAGGGAATGGCGCCGGTCCAATGGGCCAGCAAGGTCAGGCCGAGCAAGAGCGAACCCAGAATACCGGCCATCATGGTCAGGGTTGCCGCCGCATTTTTACTGCGCGGCTCTTTGAACGCTGTAATGCCGTTCGAAATTGCTTCGACCCCGGTGACCGAGGTGGTGCCGTTGGCGAAAGCACGCAGCACCAGGAAAAGGCTCAGAGTCTGGATCTGGGTTGTTTCGACCGGGGGCAGGTCGACGACGTGCGCCAGTCCGCCGGTGAAATATTGGATAAAACCAATGCCGACCGTGATATAGATCATCACCAGGAAATAATAGGTGGGAATGGCAAACGTGGCGCCCGATTCTTTTACCCCGCGCAGGTTGATCAGCATAATCAGCAAGATCATGGTTACGGCAATCTCAACCCGGTAGGGCAGTAGATCAGGAAAGGCTGAAGTGATCTGGGCCACCCCGGAAGAGATGGAAACAGCTACGGTAAGGATGTAATCGGTGAGCAAAGCGGCGCCGGCGGTTTGGGCCGGAAGCTCGCCCAGGTTATCGCGGGCGACGATGTAGGCGCCTCCGCCGCCCGGGTAAGCATGAATGGTCTGGCGGTAAGAAAACGTCAAAACGGCCAGCAAGGCCACAATCCCGACCACGATGGGGATGGAATAGACCAGCGCTGCGCTTCCTGCGGCGGCCAGAACGACCATGAGCTCCTGCGGGCCGTAAGCCACGGAAGAGAGGGCGTCGGATGAAAAAACCGCCAGGCCGATCAGCTTTCCAATGGTCTGGTTTGGGGCATCGGCGGTTGCCAGGGGACGGCCGATTAGCCAGTGCTGCCAGGTCTTGCGCACGGGAAGCTCAGGCGTCTCTTCGATAATTGTTGTATATTCGCCTTCTTTAATCGTCATTTCTTGATACTCATCTTTAAGAATCCTCGAAAAATTTCAACCGCTATTTATACTCTCGTCCCGGATCAAGGAAATGGCAAGAAGGGGGCAAGGGGTGTCAAGAAAGTGTCAATTTTCGCAAGGGAAAATAAAAATGGGTGCGGCCGGCCTTTGGCCGGTCGCACCCATTAATTGGAATGGTCTGACCTAACCCCTCGGCCCTTCGGTTTGGCCTTTTTCGAAAAGGCC
>DBMK01000161.1 GCA_002298885.1 Anaerolineaceae bacterium UBA700 | reverse complement strand
AAAAAGCCCCCTCTCCACCCCGTGGAGAGGGGGTTGGGGGTGAGGTTATTGACGCCGTTATTTTAAGACCGTGATCCCAGACGAACCTGCGGAGAGGACGGCGAAGGGGGCGGAGGTGGAGAGACGCTCGGTGTAGGGGACGTCGAGGGCGTAGGCCAGGGCCGGGTGGGATGGGTTGGACAGGTCGAAAATGAGGAGCTGGCTGGTGCTGCCGGGCATGCTCACCAGGAGGCGGTCGCCCAGGAAGTCCAGGCCGGCTGGTGCAGGCAGCGATGTCTGGTATTTGATGACCTGCACCAGAGCAGGGTCGGTTGCGGACAGGAGGATCAGTTTCTGCGGCTCGGCGAGGGCCACCAGGCTGCCCTGCGCGGCCAGGTTGGCGTCGGCCTCAAGCTGCATGCGGTATTGGATTTTGAGGGCGCCGTTCTCCAGGCCGATAATATAAAACCAGTAGGTGAAATCGTTGCCTGCGGCCGGATTGGCCTGGGTGACGGCATACAGGGCATTTCCACTCCAACGCATGCGCGTGACATCTTCGTTCTTCAATTCCAACGAGCTGAGGGAAACGATATTGTCCAGGTCGGTGACGTCATAGACGTCGAGCGTGTTCGGGCTGGCGGATTGGGGGCTCGACTTGAAGAGCAGGTGGCGCCCGTCGGAGGCTGCAGCGGCGGCTGCACTCAAGCCATCCGAGAACACGCCCGGACGGTTGAGCAGGGCCGGTTTGAGCGGGTCGCTGAGGTCGAAGGCCCAGGTGCCTTTGTGCAGGTCGAAGACGTACAGGCGGTTGCCCTCAACCGCCATGCCGGAGTAATACTCCCAACCCGGGGCGTCGTCGGGGCCGGCAAAACGATATTCGCCCACGGTCTCAAGGCCGGGCAGGCGCAGGACGTGCAGGAATTGAGCCCAGTTGTGGCTGCTCGAATCGGTGTCGAGGGTGTAGAGCAGGTCGCCGGCGGCAGCCTGGTCAATTGTATAGAGGAGCGGCGGTTGGTAGACGCCCAGGGGCTTGAGGGACTGGGGACTGCCGGCGTCGAAGATCCTCAACCCATCTCGGGTGACGTAAAGCCTGGAGGAGTCTCCGGCAGCGATCGTGGCGGCAGCGGAGCCGGAATCCACGGGCACGGCTTCGGGCGGGGTAAGGCTGGCCTGCCAGGGGCCGCCCATGCCGCCAGACGGGACCAGGCCGGCCATGTCGATGCGGTTGGCGTGCAAGACGAAGCCCTGCACCATCATGAGCGCATTCCCGGCGTCATCCTGGGTGGCGCGCCATTTTTCGATGGGGGCGGCCGGGTTGGAGATATCGTACGCCAGCATGGCGCTGTAGGAGCCGGCATACAGCCGGTTGCCGGCTGCCTGAAGCGAGTAGATATCCAGGGCGAGGCCGTTAACCGTGACGGCGGGCCGCGGCTCTCCGAATTGGCCGGAGAAAAGGAGCGGGACGCCGGTAATGGCGGTTACGCCGGCGTTCACGTTCCCGGCGTACAACATGCCATCGGTCCGGGCCAGGCTGCCTACCGGGTCGACCAGGTCGCGCACCTGGCCGAGCCGGACCCCGTTGGCCAGGTCGACCACCGCCACGTAACCAGTATTAACGCTGGTATTCGAATCGACGTTTTTGTAGACGAAACCGCCGACATAGAGCTTCCAGTTCGTCGTATCCAGGACCATGGCGTTGATCGTGCCGGGCAGGGCAACTTCGTTTACCCGCACGATCTTATCTGCCCGGGAGATATCCAGCACTTCAACGTACCTGCCAGCGCTGACTGCGGCCGCTTGCATCTTGGGGGTGGTGGAAAACAGCACTACGCCCGAAACCAGGCCGGGCAAGGGCTCGGATTGGGCCAGCAGGCGCGGGGCAGATGGATCGCTCACGTCCAGGGCGGACAGGCGCGAGCCCGAGCCGATGTAAGCGGTGCTGCCGGACACCGCCACGCCCTGCACCGACCCGCCGCGTTGGGCCAATAAGGCTAGCGGGGTAATTGCAGGCGCCGATGCTGGGGGTGTTGGGGTGGGGCTGGACGGCGGCGAATAAACCTGGAACGACTCGAGGATTTTGCGGGACAGGTCCTCGACGTCCGCGGGAATGCTCAGTTTGTTCTGCGGATCACTGGTGATATCCAGGGACAGGGTGAAAAGGATGCCTCCGGCGGCGAACTCGCTCGATCCGTTGTAGAAGACGGCCATGTCGCGGCTTTGGTAGACCAGGCGCTGCGCCGGCAGGGCTTTGCCGAAGAAGCTCACCGTGCCGGCTTCGACGAAATCTCCGGCGGGAGTGCCGGTGCGGGTGATCCAGTACGGCTGGTCGGGCTGGCGGAATCCGACCGTAAGCTGGTAGCGGCCGTCCGGCGATTGCAGGTAGAGGGAATGCGCCTCGATCGAGGCTTTTCCACAGTCCCAGCCGGAAATGGCGGCCGACCAATCGGACGGGATGCTCAGGCTGAAGCCATATTCGGAACGCGTGACGGTCTTCCAGCCGCTCAGGGCTGGGTTGGCGGAGGCGGGGAGGTCGGCGAGGGGTCGGTTCTGCCAGGTGCAGCCTGGGTATTCGCTGGGGATGTAGGGGAGGATGTACGGGCCGCGCAATTCGCCGGCTTTGCGCTGGGCAATGCCCCATTCCAGCCGGACCAGGTCGAAAGTGCGGTCGAAAATTATGGTTTGGGCCTCGGTGGGGAAGAGTTGACGAATATCAGGCGCGTACAGGCTCCCGTCACGCGGGATCTGTACCTGGGCGTAATGCCCGGAGGCGTCGAGATGGACGGCGACCGGCGCGGACACTGCCGAGTTCGGCGAGACTTGCAGCTCACACAGCGCCCAGGCGTATAGGTCAGTGGCTGTGGGTGGGGTCAATATCTGCCAGCTGCAGTAGACATTCTGGTCCTGGCTCAGCAGGGCTTTGGCCAGCGCCTGCTCGTCGGTCGATTGGGATGTTGGGGGCGGGGTGGGACTGGCGGCAGCCGTGGATGCGGCTCCGGAAATAAAGCTCTTTAATTCCCAGGCGTAGCCAAAACGCGTGCCGGGGTGGTCGAACTTGCGCGCCACCACGCCTGCACCGTCGCAGAACGTCTGCAGCGTGTCGCCGGTGTTATAAACGTCATCCAGCAGGTAGCAGGTTGGGAACGTCCCGGCGGCGGACTGGTAAGGAGTGGCGCTGCGCACGATGCGCGCCCCAATATCGGCCGCGCAGGGTTGGGGAGTGGGGATGGAGGGATCGACGAAGCCCTTGGCGCCCCGGTTGGGACACCACTTTGCATCGACCTTCAGCGGGAACTGGAACTCGAGGGTCAGGGAGTTGTAAGGAAAGTTCTGCGGGTCGGAGGGCATGACCGGGCTGGAGTAGACCTGGCCGGCATTGACGATGTACCACCATTCGGCGTCCGCCGGCGGATTCTGGGCCTGGGCGGCCCAGGCGGGGTCGGCGTTGAGCTGCGTGACGCGGCGCTGGATGTGGGCAAAATAAGCCGGTCCAACGGCCTGGGCCTCGACGACGCGGTCGGTAATTTCAAAGACGCCCTGGACGGTCTGGGCCGCGTCGTTCGGCGCCGGGGCATATTCGGTGTCGGTATAGGTCCACTGCGCGCCGGGGACGAGCGGGAAGACATCGAGGACGGATTGGAATGGGGACACAACCGGGGTGAAAGTCGGGGCCTGGGTGGGGCCAGCCGTAGGGGACGGGGCGGACGTTTGGACCGGCGAGGGGGTCGCGGCGCCGCCGGGGGTGAGGCGAGTCTGTTCGGGAATGAGGCGGGCGATCAGGAAGGCCAGCAGGATAATCACCGCCACGGCTGAGAGAGGGAAGGCCACGGCGCGCGTGACGTGGAAGACGCGAGCGCTGGCGCTGCGCGGCTTCAGTCTGGTCTTGACGGAGGCAATCCTCTGGCGCAGTTCGCCCTCGGTGTGGGTTATGGAAGGGGCGACGCCGGGGACGGCCGCCAGCAGCTCCTGGTGGAAGGCGGCGAAGCGGCGGCACTCGGCGCAGCCGGCCAGGTGGCCGGACAGGTCGGCAGCTTCTTCGGGTTTCAGGCTGCGGCCGGAGAGGATCCAATCCTGGGCTGCAGCGTGGGTTAAGGTATTCATTCGACTTCCTCCTCGCACGACGCAGAACCGGCAAGCGAGCCGCCGATTTCCTGGCGCAGCTTGCGGTGGGCGTAGTGCAGGCGGGAATAAACCGTGCCCTCGCTCAGATCGAGGGCGTGGGCGATTTCGGGGACGGAATGGCCGTGCTGGTAGCGCAGCAGCACCGGCAGGCGGTGCTTGTCGTCCAGGGCGTCGATGGCCTTTTTAAGGCGGCGCTGGCTTTCGCTGCGGATCAGGACCTCTTCGGGAGAAGGGGAGGTCGGAGCAGAACGCAGCGAAAGCGCCTGGAGCACTTGCTGCAGGCGCCGGCGCACCTGGGCGCGGCGATAGCGGTCGCGGCACAGGTTGATGGTGATCTGGGCTAGCCAGCTCTTGAGGCTCGTCCCGGCCTGGTAGCGGTCGATGTTCAGGGAGGCGCGGATGAAGGCCTCCTGTGCGGCGTCCTCGCGCTCGTCGGGGTCGGCGAAAAAGGACGCCGCCAGGGAGCAGACGAAGTCGTAGTAGGCGCCCATCATGGCTTCGCACAGACGGGGGTCGCCCGGCGAGGCCTGACGGATGAGGGTATCGATATCGACCATACAGGCTGCCATTCTATGAGATATAACGCAGTCGAAGAAGAAAACCTTCAAATTAAAGTATATCCGGTTTTTTTCGAGGGGCGTCGTCCCTCGAAAAAACCGGATTTACTTTAATTTGAGTTTTTTTGCGGCGAAAAGCGTCGCAAAAAACGCAAAAATAAACACACCGATTAAGTTTTTAGCTTTAAATAGCGCGCATACGCTTCGTCCCAGGCGGCGGAGGGGGCAGGATCGTAGGTCGTCACCTCGAAGGAGCGGCGCACCACGGAGCGCAGCTCGCCCAGCGAGGAGAGGTGACCCAGGGCCACGGCCTGCATGAGGACGTTGCCGACCACGGTGGCCTCGATGGGGCCGGTGACCACCGGGCGCCCGGTGGCGTCGGCGGCGAGCTGGTTGAGCAGGCGGTTCTGCGTGCCGCCGCCGACGATGTGCAGGGGCTCCAGGCGACGGCCGAGGACGTCCTCGAGCTGGTCGAGCGCCCAGCGGTAGGAAAGTGCCAGCGATTCGAGGGCGCAGCGCACGATCTCGCCCTTCGTTTGGGGCACGGTTTGGCCGGTGCGCTGGCAAAAGGCCTGGATACGCTCGGGCATCTTGCCGGGGGCGGCAAATTCAGGGCTGTCGGCGTCGACCAGGGACTGCAGCGGCGCTGCGGCGCCGGCCATGGCGGTCAAATCATTGTAGGACAGGTCCTCGCCGCGGCGAGCCCAGGAGCGCCGGCATTCCTGCACCAGCCACAAGCCGGTCAGGTTCTTGAGGAAGCGGAAGGTCCGGTCGACCCCGCCCTCGTTGGTGAAGTTGCGTTCGAGGCTCTTGGCATTGATGCAAGGCTCGGCCAGCTCGGCGCCCAACAGCGACCAGGTGCCGGAGCTGATGTAAGCGAAATCCTGGTTGCGGGCCGGGATAGCGGCCACGGCCATGGCCGTATCGTGGCAGCCGGGGGCGATCACCGGAACGCCGCCAAACAGGCCGGCGTCCTCGGCCAGTGCCGGACGCAGGCTGCCCAGCACGCTGCCGGGCGGGACCACATTGGGGAAGATGTCGTCGCGCAGGCCTAAGGCGGCCAGCAGCGGCCGGGCCCAATCGGCCCGGCGCGGGTCGTAACACTGCGAGGTGGTGGCGATGGAGAATTCGGAGACTATGGCGCCGCTCAGCCAATAATTGATCAGGTCGGGGATCATCAGCAGACGGTCGGCGGCCTCCAGCAGGGGCGAGCCGCGCATCTTGAGTGCAAGCAACTGGTAGAGAGTGTTGATCTGCATGAACTGGATGCCGGTTTGCTCGAAGATCTCGCGCCGCGGCACGATGGCGAAGGCTTTTTCCAGGATGCCGTCGGTGAGGCTGTCGCGGTACTGGTAGGGATTGGCCAGCAGGCCGCCCTGGCGGTCCAGAAGGGCGAAATCCACGCCCCAGGTATCCACGCCGACTCCCGCCAGCACACCGCCGCAGGCGCGGGAAGCCTGGGCCAGCCCGGTGTTGATCTCGGCCCAGATGCGCAGCAGGTCGGTGTGCAGGCCGTCGGGGAGGCGCACCGGCTGGTTGGCGAAGCGGTGGGCCTCCGAAATCTGCAGGCGTTCGCCGTCGAAGCGGCCGAGCATGGCCCGCCCGCTCTCGGCCCCCAGGTCCAGCGCCAGGTAGTTCAGGGCAGACACGTCAGGCTCGTTTTCCGTAGAGGGGACCAAATGCGGCGCAGGCCCGGTAATCGGCGGCCTCCAAGTCAGCGGTGCCGAAGGCGTTCCAGGTGCTGGGGCGGAAGATACGCTCCTCGGGCACGTTGTGCATGAAGACCGGGATGCGCAGCATGGAGGCCAGGGTAATCAGGTCGCCGCCGGTGTGGCCGAAGCTGATGGCTCCATGGTTGGCGCCCCAGGCGTTCATCACCGAATAGACGTCGCGGAAGGGCCCGTGGCCGGTGAGGTTGGGGACGAACCAGTGGGTGGGCCAGGTGGGGTCGGTACGCTCGTTGAGCACGTGGTGGATCTGGTCGGGGATGTCCACGGTGTAGCCTTCGGCTATCTGCAGGGCGGGGCCCAGCCCGGCGACGAGGTTGAGGCGGGCCATGGTGACCGGCATCTCGGCGCGGGTGCGGAATCCGGAGGAGTAGCCGCCGCCGCGGAAGTAGCCAGTGCTGGCGGGATACCATTCGGTGGCCTCGAAGGCCTTTTCGGCCTCGTCGGAATCGATCTCCCAGAAGGGCTTCATGACCGGCAGGCCGCTGCGGTGCTGCAGGCCGGCGGCATCTAACGTCGCCGCGCCGGAATTGATCAGGTGGATCATGCCAGGGGCGGCCTTGCCGGTCAGGGGGAAATTGGTGACGCGGCGCACGGCGGCGGGGCTCCAATAGGTGCGCACGTCAGCGAAGATCTGGGCGGTGTTGGTCAGCAGGTGGCCGAAGAGCATAGTGGCCCCGTTCAGGCTGTCGTTTTCGGTGGCCATTACATAGGCCTGGCGGATGCCGTTCCAGTCGTAGGACGAATTGAGGATGGCCTCCATAAAATCGCCGTTGGGGAAGTGGTCGGTCCACTGGCGCTGGCCCTGGAAGCCGGCGGCGAGGGCATTGTGACCCAAGGCCTCCTCGCCGAAGCCGGCGTCGGCCAGGCGCGGGTTGCCGGTCATCAGGTCGCGGGCGATGAGGGCCATCTTGACTATCATTTCCCAATCCTTATCCTTCTGAGCCCGGCTGCGCTGTTTTTCGGGGGCGTTGTGGTCCTCGCCTTCGTGGCAGTACTTCTTGACCCAGGCAAAGGCGCGGGCGTATTCCTCTTTGTCGTAAATGCCTTCTTCAATGCGGCGGATGAACTCGCTCATGTCGACCGTCTCAACGCGCATGCCGAGGTAGTTTTCAAAAAAAGCGTGGTCGACGATGGAGCCTGCGATGCCCATGGAGACGCTGCCCAGGGCCAGGTAGGACTTGCCGCGCATGGCCGCCACGGCCAGGCCGGCGCGGGCAAACTGGAGCAGCTTTTCGCGTACGTCGGCAGGGATGGACTGGTCGCTGTTGTCCTGGACGTCGTGACCGTAGATGCCGAAGGCGGGCAGGCCTTTCTGGTTGTGAGCCGCCAGAACGGCTGCCAGGTAGACCGCGCCGGGGCGCTCGGTGCCGTTGAAGCCCCACACGGCCTTTGGGATCAGCGGGTCCATGTCCATGGTCTCCGAGCCGTAGCACCAGCAGGGCGAGACGGTGATGGAAACGCCGACGCCCTCGCGGCTAAATTTCGCCGCGGCCTGGGCCGACTCGGCCACGCCGCCGATACACGTGTCGGCGACGACGCATTCCACCGGCAGGCCGTTGGGATGGCGCAGATTTTCGGTTAAGAAGCGGGCCACGTTGCGGGCCATGTTCATGGTCTGGGCTTCCAGGCTTTCGCGCACACCGTTGCGCCGGCCGTCGATGGCCGGGCGGATACCGATCTTGGGCATGGGGCCGATCAGGCGGTTGCGGGGAGGGGTCATGGGGAAATCAGCAGCGGACATCGGGTTTGCTCCTTTAAGAAAGATAAATTTCAAAGGGATAAGCGCCGCGAATATGGTACGCGTACCATATTTTATTATATTTGATTCTACTCCAAATTCCAATAAGCAAAAAAGAAATTTAGGGTTGTTTCG
>DBMK01000133.1 GCA_002298885.1 Anaerolineaceae bacterium UBA700 | reverse complement strand
TGAAAACGATATTTTAATTTCCTCAGCAGATCAATTATCCACAATCACCATGTTCCCCAAAACGCCCCAGGAGTTCAAGAAAACTCCTGTGGGCGTTTCGAAGAATTTGCCGTTGGTCATATAGCGGATGGCTGTCTCGCTGTAACCGGTGACGATCACCACGTGCTCGTAAGCTGCCACGATGACCTTGTTGCCCTTCGAATCGATGTATACGGAAGGGACCCCGCCGACCACATTGCCGATCACCCAGGCGATCACCGGTTTGTCCTGGGCAATTTTGGCCTTGATCTGCTCGAGCGGGTAGCCCTTATACGCCGTGGCTGCTATACCATATTTGTTCAACAAGTCCGCCACCGGACCGGCGTAAACGCCGTAGCCATAGGGCGGAACCTGTCCCCAGGGGGCGTTCACATCGCCCACGAAGCCGTAATCCGGGTTGTCCGAGACGGGCAACTTGTATTGGAATTCGAATTCGTTAAAATCCTTGCCGAAATAGTTGGCCCAATCCTTGGCCGTCGCAGCCTCACAGCCCAGCGAAAAATATTGGTGGTGTCCGCCAATGGCGGCGATGAAGTGCGCCCTGGGCGGTGGAGCCGGCGTATGGGTGAGCTGGGCCGGGGTCTGGGTTGGCGCGACCGTGGCGATAGCAGCCGGCGGGGTTGCGCTGGCTTCGATTGTATTTGCGAAACCAACAGTGGGCTGGCCCACGATCTGGGGTAGGCGCGTGGCTGCAGTTAGGGGACCTTTAGCAGACAGCGTGAGGCCCGACGCTCCCCAGGAGAAGATGGCGAGGACGATTACGATGGGCGTTACAACTTTCCAGAGGGGTCTGATGCGGGCCATGGAACCTGCCCGAATTGTAACATATCTACATTCTATCCTTTAACCGCGCCAGCGGTCATGCCGCTGACGATGTAACGCTGGAAAATCAGCCCCAAAATCACCGGCGGGAGGGCTGCCAGGATGCCGCCGGCCATCATGCCGGTGATGTTAACCGCGTAGCGCCCAACGAACTCGGCGATTGCTACGGGCGCCGTCTTGGCGGCGATCGTGCTGGTGAAGATCAGGGCGTAGAAGAACTCGTCCCAGGCCAGCAGGAAGGTGAACATGGCCGTGGAGATCAGCCCGGGGATAGCGATAGGCATCACCACCCGCCACAGGATTCCCAGCCGCGAGCAGCCATCCAGGCGGGCAGCTTCCTCCAGCTCGATGGGTACGGTCTGGAAGAAAGCGGCCATCATCCAGATGGCGTACGGCAGGGCAAAGCTGAGGTAGGCGATGATCAACACGATTGGCTTGTTGATCAGCTCCAGGCTGGAGGCGATCACGAAGAGCGGGATGATCAGCGAGACTTCCGGGATCATGCGTGTCCCCAACAAGCCGATCTGGATGCTGCGGTTGAATTTGAATGGGATGCGCACCAGGGCGTAGGCCGCCAGGCCTCCGATCACAATGCAGATCAGGGTCACCGCCGAGGCGATTTTAAGCGAGTTGAGGATGGCGGCAGCAAACGTGCGCGGCACGGCCGACACAGCCAGGCTGGGAAAAATGATATCCAGGTAATTTTGAAACGTTGGATTCTGGGGAATCCAGTGCGGAGGGATCGAGTACAGCTCCACCTGGGTAGACAGGCTGGCACTGAATAGCCAGAGCAGGGGAAAGAAAATGAAAAAGAGCACCGGCAGCGTGAGGAGGGTTAGAAATAGCTTATTCGTGAATTTGCGTGTGAGCATGGCTAAGTCTCCTCGGGCCGGTAAAGAAAGCGGATGTAAATAAACGCCATGATAATTGTAAAGATCGAGATCAGGAAGGAAAGGGTGGCGCCCATGCCCTGTTTGCCGTACGAAAAGGTATTCAAGTAAGTCAGGTAGGTGATGGTCACCGTTTTGAAAGCCGGTCCGCCGTTGGTGATGATGTAGGCAATGTCGAACACCCGGAAGGCATCCACTGTGCGCACGATGAGCGCCACCAAAATCGCCGGGCGCAGCAGGGGCAGGCGGATGCTCCAAAAGCGCTGGAAGGCGTTGGCGCCGTCCACGGCCGCGGCTTCGTCCAGCTCTTCGGGTAGGGTCGATAGGGCGGCCTGCAGGATCAAGGCCACGAACGGCATCATGTGCCAAACGTCCGCCAGGATCACCAGGTTCATGGCCATATCCGGTAGAGTCAGCCAGGGGATGTAATGCTTGATCAGCCCCAACTGAAAGAGCAGGCCGTTCAAAGCGCCAAAATCGGCAGAGTAGATCCAGCGCCACATGGCCCCATTGACGATGGTGGGCACCGCCCAGGGAATGATCAGGCTGAAACGCAAGAATTTCCAGCCCCAGGGCCGCGAATGGATCAGTTGGGCCACCCCCAGCCCCAATACCAGCTCCAGCCCCACCGAAACCACGGTGAAGTACAGCGTGCGCCCGATGGTGTCCCAGAAGGTCTGGTCGCCGAGCATCTGGATGTAATTATCCAGGCCTACGAACGTCCAGGCCTTATCCACGCCCGCCGGGGCATTGAAGAAGCTCATGACGAACGTGTACACGATCGGCCACAGGGTGACCCCCAGGATGACCAGTAAGCTGGGAGCCACCAGCAGCCAGGCAATGCGCGCATCCTGCTGGCGTAACGTGAGCCGTTTCGGGAGGGACTTTGAAATCGCTGCCATGATGATTAATAATAGGTGGATTTGCACGCGATTGCAAACGAGTGCAAATCCACCTATTTCCTTTCGTCAGGCTTTATTTACCGGCAGCCAGGCTGACCCACTTGGCGGCGGCTTCATCCAGGGCTGCCTGCGGGGTCTTGACCCCGGTGAGGGCATTCTGGATGGCCAGTTGGAGGGCGACGGACGCCTCGTTGTAGTAAGGAACGGTTGGGCGCTCGTTAGCGTAGGGGAATTGGCCCAGAAAGGCCGGGACGGTGACCGGGTTGGTCGGTGCGGCGGCGAGTAGTTTATTCAGTGCATCGCCTTCGAAATCGGCCTGCCAGATAGGCAGCATCTCGGCCGAGAATTTGGTCTGGACTTCGTTGCTGGTCAGGTAGGTCAGGAATTTCCAGGTTTGATCGGGATAGGGCGTGGTGGCCATGACGCCGAAGGAGCTGGAACCATCTACGCTGGAGCTCTTGACGCCCGCAGCCGCGCCCGCGGCGAACACCGGCATGGGAGCGAAAGCCGCCTTGCCCACGATCTGGGATTTGGAGGCGTCGTTCGAATCGCTGTACTGGTACAGCCAGTTGACGGCGAAAGCCGAGGAGCCAGCGATGAAGTTATCCCGCACCGCGTTCTCGTCGGAGGAGACAGCGCTGGGATTGGTCAGGCCATCGTCGATGGTCTTCTTCATCCAGGTCAGCACCTGGACGCCCTTGTCGTTGTTGAAAGTGGGCTTGCCGGCAGCATCCAAGAAAGCACCGCCGTTGCCAAAGAGGAGCACGGTGAAATCGCACACCACGCTCTCAGCCTGCTGCCACGACCAGGTGATGGGGAATTCCGCCAGGCCTTTTTGCTTGATCACCTTGGCCTGGTCGACCAGCTCTTCCCAGGTCTTGGGCGGGGCGTTGAAGCCGGCCTTTTGCAGCATGTCTTTGTTGTACATGAAGTATTTGACGTCCATCAGCCAGGGCATGCCGTAAATCTTGCCGCCGCGGGTTACGCCGTTCCACGAGGCCGGGATGATGCCGGATTTCATGTCGGCGGTGACCCGGTTGGTAACGTCCAGCAGGTAGCCGGCTTTGATGTACTCGTCCGGCCAGATGACGTCGATCATCGAAGCATCGTACGCCGGGGGTTTGGCGGCCATGCCGGTGATGATCTTATCGTGGATGGCCTCGTATTTCACGTATTCGATGCTGACTTTGATGTCCGGGTTCTTGGCTTCAAAATCACGCGCAATTTGATCGATCTCGGCAGGTTTCATGCCGGCCTGATCCTGGGTCAGGATATGAATGGTCACGGGTTCTGCCGCGGGCGGTTGGGTGGCAGCTGCAGGTTGAGTAGCGGCTGCAGGTTGAGTGGCGGCTTGCGGCTGGCAGCCTACGGCGGAGGCAATAAAGACCAGGGCCATCATCAACAGAGTGATCTTGTGTAAAGTACGCATTGGTTTCTCCATCCTTTTTGAACGAGACAACATGAGAGTTGGGCTGATAGTGTAATTTGACTGGTTCGGTCTGTGAAAAGTCACCTCCTTCGGCACTAGGAAAGCTTATGTACAATGTAGAAATTTGAAGTATTGTGCAGCACATTGGTGATGGCGCCCATCACCCCGGCGCGCAAGCCCAGGCTGGAAACGACGAGGTTGGGCAGGGTGGGGATCGTCCCTTCGATGCGCTTCAGGATCGGCCCGACGAGCATGTCCGCCGAGCGCGTCACCCCTCCACCCAGCACGATCAGGTCCGGGTCGAACGACACTGCTAGGTTGGCAATGCTCACTGCCAGGTAGTCGACCGTCTCGTTAATCAGGTTCCAGGCCCACTTCTGCCCCTGGCGGGCGGCGTCGAACACATCCTCGGACAGTAGGCTGTCCAACTCCTGCGGGCTGCGCCGGGATTTGAGCGCCTGGCGGGCGCGGCCGGCAATGCCGGTGCCAGAGGCTACCGTTTCGAGGGCGCCGAAATCGCTGTAATTCTTGCCCAGGAATTCCCGGCCCGGCAGCATGTTGCCGATCTCGCCGGAGGCTTCGTTCGAGCCGCGGTACAAGGCGCCGTCGATGATGATGCCCGCTCCGATGCCGGTGCCGATGGTGATGAGGATCATGTTCTGGCAGTTTTGGCCGGCCCCGAACCACAGCTCACCCAGGGCGGCCAGGTTCACGTCGTTGTCCACCGTGATGGGCATGCGGTAGCGTTCGGCCAGCCTGGCCTTCAGCGGAAAGTCCTTCCAGTTGAGCGAGAAGGCCCATTTGACGATGCCTTCCTTGTGCAGGGTGATCCCCGGCGCGCCCACGCCGATGCCGCGCACTGTGCGCCCATCCAGTTTTGGGCTGGCCAGCAGCGTATCGATCAGCGTGGTGAGAGCGGTGAAGCTGCCGTTTCCCTGTGTATTGTGGCGGTCGATGTTCAATTCGTCGATCACATTTCCGCCCAGGTTCGAGAGCGCCCCGTAGATCTTGGTGCCGCCCATATCTACCCCCAGCACCACGTGACCGTCGGCGTTGAATTCGAGCAGCGAGCGGCGGCGCCCGCCGCTCCATTCCGAGTCTCCTTGCGGGCGGACGAATCCATCCGCGATTAATTCGTCCACGATGCGCATGACGGTCGGCAGGCTGACGTCCAGCCGTTCAGCGATGGCCGTGCGCGAGATCGGGCTTTCGCGGCGCACAATTTCCAGGATCGCCGAGCGATTGATATCGCGCATGGCCGAAGCAGCGATGGTCAGGGGATAGCTCATAAAACCTCAGGGAAAAAACTAAATACTTACACGATGTAATACTTACTTACAGTATGTAAGTAATATAGCAAATAATTAATTCAATGTCAATTACTAATTTTCCCCTTTCCCCATAGTAGTGACGGCTTATGGTTTTTGATAACTTAATTGGGTAATGTACTTACCTCGCGATCCACCAGAGCCTCACCCCCGGCCCCTCTCCTGAGAATAAAAAACCATTCTCAGGAGAGGG
>DBMK01000293.1 GCA_002298885.1 Anaerolineaceae bacterium UBA700 | reverse complement strand
CTCTGTGACTCTGTGGTGAAATTACCTTAACTGTTTGCGGTTAAACAGCCAGACGCCGACTGCAAAATATAATCCAGATAGAATTGCCAGGGCAGCGAGCTCGAACCACACGTCGCCAAGGTTTGCGCCGAGGGTGAAGACCTTGTTCAGTGCGGTTACGGCGTGGGTGGGGGGCAGGAGCTCGAAGGGGCCGATAGGATGCCCGAACAGGCTGAACAGGGTGATACGAGGCATGGGGAAGACCGAGCCGGAGAAGAACATGAACAGCCCAAGAGGAAAATTGGCGATCAGGAAGGCCTGGGTGACCGTTTTAGAGAAGCAAGCCACGATCAGGCCGGTGCCGATGACGGAGAGGCTGGCCAGGATGGTCACCAGCAGGGCTACCCACCACGGCCCCAGGCTGGTGAATCCCAGGCTCAGCGCGACCAGGTAGGTCAACCCGAACGATGTCATGGCGATCAGGGCCTGCGCTCCGCTGATCCCCAGCAGAAAGTCGAAAGCCGTCATGCGCGAGAGCTGCAGGCGGCGCAGCGTGCCGGCCTCGATCTCCCGTGTGACGGTCATCGCTGATTGAAAGATGATCATGATGACGGCGAAGACGAACAGCCCCGGTATGTAGGTCTCAAATTCCGTGCGCGTGGCCGATGCGCCCAGCGTTTCTTCTTTTACCTCGATGATAGCCGTCTGTCCCGCCGCGGCCTGGGCGTATTCCTGCAGCACCGCGTTGGAAATTGTGGAGGCGATCGAATAGCGCGGGTTGGTCAGGTCGCCGATGAAGGTGACGCTGGCCTTTTGCTGCATCCCGGATTGGACTGCCTGGCTGAAGTCCGGCGGCAGCGCCAGCACGGCGTCGGTTTCGCGGTCGCGCAAGTGCCGCTCGGCTTCAGCACGGTCCTTCCCGGTCGTCACGACCAGCATCGGGTTCCCGCTGGCGTAGCGCACGTCCCGCAGCGCCGCCGCCAGCTCGCTCCCCGCCGCAGAGATGCCCGGACCCGGGTCCATGTCCAGCACCAGCACACCGACCGTGGTCGAGCCGCTGGGAAAGAGCATGTAATACAGCAGCACGAATACCGGCGCAAAGGCCACGCTCAGGCTGAGTCCTAGCGGATCGCGCCACTGTTCGCGCAGGCTCTTGACGAACACGCTCCACGCCCGTCTCATTCGCGCAGCCTCCGCCCGGTGAGCTGGATGAAGACGTCCTCCAGGGTGTTCTGGCGCAGGCGCACGTCGCTGATAACCAGCCCGCCGCCTGCCAGTGAATCCAGAATGGCAGGCAGCTTGTGCACCCCGTCCAGCGTACGCAGAGTCATAACGCTCCCTTCGAGGGCGATCCCTGCCGGCTCGATCAGGCCCTGCGGCAGCAGCGCGGCGGCGTTTGGGGCCGGCTCGCCGCCCAAACTGATCTCGATCACGTCTCCTATACCCAGGCGGCGGCGCAGCGCCTCCGGGGTATCGAGCACGACCAGGCGACCGTGGTCGATGATCGCCACCCGGTCTGCCAGGCGCTCGGCTTCGTCCATGTCGTGCGTGGTCAGGATCACGGTTTTCTTGCGCGCCAGCGATTGGATGTAGCCGCGCACCAGCACCCGGCTCTGCGGATCGAGTCCCGCCTCCGGCTCGTCCAGCAAGAGGATCTCCGGGTCGTGCACCAGGGCCAGCGCCAGGCTCAAGCGCCGGCGCATCCCGCCGGACAGCTTGTGCGCCAGCCAGGAACGCCGTTCGGCAAGGCCGAGAGCCTCCAGCAGGCGCTCACCGCTGCGGGCGGCCCTCTCCGGCGGCAGGCCGTACATTTCTCCTATGAAGCGGAGCTGTTCGAGGCAGGTAAGCTTTTCCCACACCACCACGTTCTGCGGGCAGACGCCCACCCGGGCGTGCCAGCCGCCGGCGGTCGCGACGGCCTGGCCGTTGAGCAGCACCTGCCCAGAATCGGGCTTGAGCAGGCCGCATATCATGTTTACCGTGGTCGTCTTGCCCGCTCCGTTCGGCCCAAGCAGGCCAAAGACCTCCCCGGCGCATATCTCCAGGCTCAGGTCTTCCACCGCGACCTTATCCCCGTAGCGTTTGCTCAGGTTTAGCGTTTGCAGGACGATATCATTCATAGGATTGAGAATTCATTCCGGTTTTCTTGCACACCGTGCCGTTAGTGTGATTAAAATTATACAAGTCATTCAGGTTATTATTGGACTTTCAAACATGAACTTCAAGGATTGTAGTAACGGCTTATGGTTCTTGAAAACTTAAAAGGGTAATCAGCGTCTAGGCAGGCCTACTAGCCTCACCCCCGGCCCCTCTCCCAGAACGGTGAAACACGTTCTGGGAGAGAGGAGAAAAGCAAATCCAGTACATTTCTCCCCTCTCCTGAGAATGGTTTTTTATTCTCAGGAGAGGGGTTGGGGGTGAGGATCTGGTTGTTTGCAAGGTAAGTATATTACCCGTTTAAGTTATCAAAAACCATAAGTCGCTACTTCAAATAGTAGATTCACCTTTGACTGACCACTACTATGCCTTTGTAGAATTTTTTCTGTTTTATCCCGGGTTGATCAATGGCTTACGAGGTTCTAAATGCCGAATCAGCTGATCTGTTCTACCTGCCACGCCGCTTTTTCCCTTTCCGAGCCTATCTGGCGCTGCCGCCAATGCGGCTCACTGCTCGAGTTGGATTTCGAGCCCCAGTTTGACCTCGAAAAAATCAAGTCCCGCCCGCCCTCTCTATGGCGCTACCGTGAGGCCATCCCCATCCAGCAGGAGGGCGCCGTCGTCAGCTTTGGCGAGGGCTTCACCCCGCTGCTGGAAGTGTACTTTGGCGGCAGGCCAGTGTGGGTCAAGCAGGATCATCTCTTCCCAACCGGCTCGTACAAGGACCGCGGCGCGGCGGTCCTGGTCAGCAAGATGAAGGAGCTGGGCGTGCAGCACTGCGTTGAAGATTCGTCGGGTAATGCCGGCTGCGCCGTAGCTGCCTACTGCGCCAGGGCCGGCATCGCCTGCGAAATTTACGTCCCTGAATCCACGGCCCCGGCCAAACTGGCCCAAATCCAATCCTACGGTGCCGGCCTGATGCGCGTCCCTGGATCGCGCGAGGATACGGCCAGGGCGGTGATGGCAGCGGCGCAGCACACGTATTACGCCAGCCATTCCTGGAATCCGTTCTTCTTCCAGGGCACGAAGACATTTGCCTACGAGGTGTGCGAACAGCTCGGATGGCAGGCGCCGGATACGGTGATCCTGCCGGCCGGCAACGGGACCCTGGTGTTGGGCGCGCATATCGGCTTTGGCGAGCTGTTCCGGGCGGGGATCATCTCCCGCCTGCCGCGGCTGGTGGCGGTGCAGTCGGCGGCCTGCGCGCCGCTGGCCCTGGCCTGGGAACAGGACCTGCCCGACTACCCGGCAATCCACAAGCAGGACACGTTGGCAGAAGGGATCGCCATCGCCGCCCCCATCCGCGGCAGCCAGATCCTCCAGGCCGTGCGCAGGTCAGGTGGAGAATTTATTACCGTGGCCGATAGTGAGATCAAAGCCGCCCTCAAGCAGCTCACTCACCAGGGATTTTACATCGAGCCGACCGCCGCCGCCACTGCCGCCGGGGTGATGAAATACCTCTCTTCCCACCCCGGTAACGAACTTCTCGTCTCCGTTTTCACCGGCAGCGGCTTGAAAACGACCGAAAAAATGTTGTCTTTGTTATAGGTTCCTGCTTAGAGCTGGCCTCCATGTAAGAATTCGTAGGGTGGCACGTTTAGGTAGGGGTGAAGCATCCGGTGTGAATATTCTGGATACACAGACCAGAAACTTTCCGGATGCTTCGCCCTTACAACAACTGGTTGCTTCGAAAAATGGAAGGTGAATGTCTACATTTTATTATTGGCATTAATATTGCAATTTTCGTTACAGGTATGGAGGATTAGCAATGAAGATATTCGAGATATTCTCCCGGTATGCGGTTCTGTTTGGACTGGTATTTGGAATGAGCGGGCCTATGCCGGGCAACCCGGTCCAGCCCAAGGGGATGCCCTACAAGAATTTCGCCCCGGTCATGGCCAGGGCATTCGAGTTTCAATCCACCGGCCCGGAAGGCGGCGAGGTGGCCTCCTTTGTCATCGATCCGCAGAACACCCAGGTCATGTACGCCGGCACCTGGGGTGGCGGAGTGTTTAAAAGCACCGACGGGGGCGCAAATTGGCGCAGTTTCAGCACCGGATTGGTAAACTTTTACATCCAATCGCTAGCTATCGATCCCAAGACGCCGTCTACGGTTTACGCCGGCCTTTACGGTTACGGGGTATACAAAACCGTCAATGGCGGGATGAGCTGGTCTGCCACCGGGGCCGGCCTGAATTCCAACCCGATCGTCTACGACCTGCAGGTGGACCCGCAGAACCCCGATACCCTGTACGCCGGAACGCGCAGCCTGACTCCGATTTTCGCTCCTCCATACGGCGGCGGCGCTTACAAGAGCACGGACGGCGGGGCGAGCTGGGCGCCGATCAACAACGGCCTGGCCGAGGATTGGGTGTACAGCCTGGCCATCGATCCGTCGAATCCATCCATCGTCTACGCCGCCCTGCACACCCAGGGCGTGAGCAAGACCACGGATGGCGGAAAAACGTGGAAAACGATCAATTCCGGCGTGGATGACCCCGCCGGGCGGTCCGTTGTGGTGGACCCCCTACACCCGCAGACGGTTTACCTGGGCACCTGGCACGGAGGCAGCGTGTTCCGCAGCACCAACGGCGGCGCCTCCTGGTCGCCGGCGCGCAGCGGCCTTTCCGGCGCCAAGGTCTACAAGCTGGTCCTCGATCGGCTCAACCCGAACATTCTGTATGCCGCCAACGCCCGCGGCATGATGAAAACCAGCAATGCCGGCGGGAGCTGGAGCAGTATCGGCTACAGCAACGATTTCATCCCCTCGATGGCCGTCGATCCGAAAAACAGCAGCGTAGTGTTCACCGGTGTGATGGGGGTGGGTCTGCTGCGCAGCGCCAACGGCGGCGCGAGCTGGTCCTCCAGCCAGCGCGGGCTGACCGCCGGCATCGTGCATAGCCTGGCCCAGACCGCGACCACGCTGTACGTTGGGCTGGCCGGCAACGGTATCGCCCGCTCCACCGATGGCGGGCGTACCTGGCTGGGTGGCGGAAACGGCGTGGGCGATTATTGGGTGAACGTGATTGCCGTCAACCCATCCAATTCGCAGGTGATGTACGCCGGCACTGACCGGGCCGGCGTGTTCAAATCCACCAACGGGGGCAGCAGTTGGAACTCGACCAACTCGGGCCTGGCGGTCATTTCTCCGGCTGCGCTGGCCCGTCCGTCCGGCCGCCTGCCGTTCCCGCCGGATTTACTGCGCACGATCATGAATGAGGACCCCGCAACGGCGAATTCCATCGCGCCGAAATCCGTCCAGGCCGATTTGAGCTTCCAGGTGCTGTCCCTGGTCTTGGACCCGCGCAACCCGGCGACCGTTTACATGGGCACGGATTCGGGTGGGGTGTACAAAAGCACCAACAGCGGGGGCTCCTGGGCGCAGACGAATTTGACCGGGAAACCGATCAATTTCCTGCTGGCCGATCCGAATAACACCAATTATTTCTATGCGGCTACATCCGGCGCCTTTAGCAGCTTGTGGAAGACGAAGGATGGCGGCAGCACCTGGAACGAGCGTAACGGCGGGATCAAGGGCCTGGACGTATACACTTTGTTGATCGATCCTTCAAATAGCAGCTACCTGTTTGCGGGCACTTCCGACGGCATATTCCAGACCTCCGACGGCGGATTGAACTGGCAGCGCTACGGTCTGGCCGGGCTTAAAACCTATTCCCTGGCGTTCACCCCGGGCGGCATCAGCGCCGGCACGGCTGCTGGCCTGTATTTCACCAAGGACGGCGGTTCGCACTGGCTCGGGCGCGAGACAGAAGCCCCGAACCTGGAGGTCTACGCCCTGCAGGTCAGCCGGCAGGACGGCAAAACGCTTATCCTGGGCACCCTCGGCCGCAGCATCCTCCTGGATCCGGTGGATTTCCATTAAACGCAATGCGGTTTTGCGGTTTCTTCGCCCTTTGTAAGGGGCGAAAATACCTCAAAAATCATTGAATTAATCGGATATTTATGATATTTATTGATATAATTGGCCCGTTCTAAAAACCTGTCCAGGAGAGACCGATCGATATGTTACCTTCGTTCTTGTTGACCCTACGTGAAGGGGTAGAAGCCGCCCTGGTTATCGGCATTATTCTAGGGGCGCTGCGCAAGATGGACCGTTCCGATTTGATAGGACCGGTATGGGCCGGTGTAAGTGCTGGCCTGCTGGCAACCCTTTCGGCGGCAGTGCTGATGGACCTGGCCGGGGCCGAATTCGAGGGCGCTAATGAAGCCGTATTTGAAGGCATCACCATGCTCCTGGCTGCCGGCCTGCTGACCTGGATGATCCTGTGGATGCAGGGCCAGTCGCGAGGCATGAAAGCCAGCCTGGAAGCGAAAATCCGCCAGGCCATTTCTCAGCGAGGCAGGATGGCTTTGTTCCTGCTGGCTTTCCTGGCAGTGGTGCGCGAGGGCCTGGAGCTCAGCCTGTACCTGCTGGCAGCGCGCTATGCCTCCAACCTCGCCGACACGCTGGTCGGCAGCGGTATTGGTCTGGCCTTTGCCGTCGTCCTGGGATGGATGCTCTACAATTCGAGCCGCCGCCTGAGCCTGCGCCGCTTCTTTCAAATTACCAACATATTGTTGCTCGTTTTTGCCGCCGGGTTGGTGGGTCAGGGTATCAGCGCTCTGATCGAAGCCGGCTGGATCCCGTCCATCGTCTCCCACGTGTGGGACCTGAACAACATTCTGCCCGAAAGCTCGCTCTTCGGCCAGGCCTTAAAGACCTTGTTCGGCTATAACGCCACCCCTCCGCTGACCTCGGTAGTGGCCTATACCGCCTACCTCGTCATCCTGGTCTACGTCCTCGCCCGCCTGCGCGTTCCCAACCCCCAGACCTCCTGACTATTATGATAATAGGGTGTTTTTGTCCCGTTTACGGGACAAAAACACCCTATTA
>DBMK01000015.1 GCA_002298885.1 Anaerolineaceae bacterium UBA700 | reverse complement strand
ATCATAATTTGATTCTGGACAGGCTCTTATAGCTCGGGGCCGGCGCTGGTAATGATCAGGCGCTGCGGATCGATGTATTTTTGGGCAACCTGCAGGATCTGTTCAGGGGTCACCTGCAGCACCTTTTGGGGATAATTTTGATAGTAGTCCAGCCCGAGCTGGAAGCGTTCCAAATTGAGCAGGGCGTTGGCCACCCCGTTGTTGGATTCCATCGACAGCGGCAGGCGGCCGATGTAATTGGCCTGGCTGTCCTTCAACTCGCGTTTGAACACCGGGCGGCGTACGAAGCGTTCCAACTCGCGGCGGATCAGGTCGATGGCCCGCTGCAGGTTGGCCGGGTTGACCCCAGCCGAAACCTCCCAAG
Organism: Anaerolineaceae bacterium UBA700; assembly: GCA_002298885.1. Next base: position 9,599 of record DBMK01000015.1, on the reverse strand, counting down.
ACCCGGCGGCGATCCAGGCGTTCAGGCTGGTGCTGGCATTGTAGGCCAGGCCGGCCCGCTCGCGCACCACGTCGCCGATGCGCCCCATCATGCCGAACTGCCCCAGGATGCTGTTGCCCAGTGATGCTGGCATGAAATCCGGTGAGCGCCGGTAGGGGCCGAGCGTGCCGATCACCAGGTCGGTCTGGCTCTTGCCGGCAATGGGAATGTGCTTGCGGAAGGTCTCGCCCGGCTGTGGCACGCCCGGAACCGTGGGCGATTCGCCCTGGTTGGGGTTGCGCCAGTCTCCCAGGGCACGATTGACCTCATCGATGGCCTGCTGGGGCGAGACGGCGCCCACCACGACGATGACCATGCCGCGCGGCCCGAAGTGGTTGCGGTGGTAAGCTCCCAGGTCTTCGAGCTGGATGGCCTGCACGGTTTCGTTGAACCCGTCCTCCGGCAGGCCGTAGGGGTGGTTCTGGAACAGGGCCGCGTCGAACGCCATCGACGACACTTCGTCGGTATCCTGAGCCCGAATAGCCAGGCTCGACAGGAGCTGGGCGCGCAGGCGCTCGACCTGCTCCCGAGGGAAGGCCGGCTGGCGCAGGCATTCGGAAAGCAGTCCCAGCAGCAGCGGCAGGTCCTCTGCCAGGGCGCGCCCGCCAAAGCTGGTGTTGTGCACCGAGGCGCCGAACCCCAGGCTGGCTCCGGCCGATTCCAGGGCGTCATAGATTTCCTGGAAGCTGCGCCGGGCCGTGCCGCGCATCAGCGAAAGGGCGGTGAAATGAGCCAGCCCCAGCTTAGGGCGCGGGTCGAAGACGCTGCCGCAGGTCAGGTAACCGCTCACCACCACCGATGGGCTGTTGAAGTTCGTCCGCGTTAGGATGGTGATGCCGTTGGGCAGCTCCTGGCGGGTGATGTCGTCAGGCCCGGGTAGAGATTTGGTATTGAAGGTTGGTTTGGCGCTGGGCGTGTTCATTCCTGCTCCTTTTTGCCGGTGGGGCGGTAGAAGCCGATGACCCGGTTTTCGGGGACCAGGTAGGTACGGGCGATGCGCTGGATATCCTGGGGGGTGATCTTTTCCAGCTCCTGGACGTACTGCTCGAACCAGGCGTAGCTGGCGAACATTTCGGCGAACCCGAGCCAGAAGGCCTGATTGGTGATGTTCTCGCTGCCGTAGGCGAACAGGGCGCGCGCCTGCTTGGAAGCGCGGTTAATCTCTTCCATCGGGACGAGGTCCTCCTGAAGCTGCTTGATTTCCTCGTCGATCACTGCAAGCGATTCTTCGGCAGTATGCCGGGGGTGGACGGTGAGCGTAACGTCGTACAGATAGGGGTCCATGGTGGCCTGCAGCCCGCCGCCGACGTTGATCGCCAGCTCGCGTTCCACCAGGGCCCGGTATAAGCGGCTGGTCTTGTTGGAGATGCCTCCGCCGCCGAAGAAATTTAGCCCGCTGGGTCCAGTCAGCAGGCTGTCCGCCACCGTAAATGCAAAGAAATCGGGATCGGAGGCCGCCGGGCCGCGGTAGGCAAGCTGCAGGTAAGCCGTTTCGCCGGGGCCGCTCACTTCCTGGCGGCGCTCACCCGGCGGCGGAGGCTCCGGCGAGGGGGCTGCCAGCGATGCCGCGCCGGCGGGTATTTCACCGTACAGCTCTTCGATGCGCCTAAGCATCTGGGCGGTGTCAAAATCACCCGCTATTGCCAACACGGCGTTGCCCGGCACGTAGGCCTTGCGGTAGTGCCCGTACAGGTCGTCGCGCTGGATGGCGTGCAGGTCTTCCTTACTGCCGATCACTTCGTGCTGGTACGCGTGCACCTGGAAGGAGGCCTTCTGCACGGCCTCTCCCAGCCGGAAGAGCGGCTCGTTTTCGTTGCCCTCCAGCTCAGAGATGATCACCGTGCGCTCCGATTCGACCTCCTGGGGGTCGTAGGTGCTGTTGACCATGCGGTCCGATTCCAGGCGCAGGGCCAGGTCGATCTTATCCGCTGGCATGGTCTCGTAATACGCCGTCCAGTCCAGGTAGGTCATGGCGTTCCAGAAGCCGCCATCGCGGGCGATGGCCTTATCCAGCAGACTTGCTGGGAATTTGGGCGTGCCTTTGAACTGCATATGTTCCACCCAATGCGAGATGCCGGTAATGCCGGGCGTTTCGTTGCGAGAGCCCACCCGGTACCAGACCCAATGACTGATGATCGGGGCGGTGTGGATTTCTTTGAGCTGGATCGCCAATCCATTGGCGAGTACTGTATGGGTGACGGAATTGGTCATAAGTCCTCAAGGGATAATCGATTTGCACAGGTCACTGCCGTCCTTGCCGCACACCGCCTGCTGGAGCGTGTTGGGGGTGTTGGAGAGCAGTTGGTAGTAGGGCGCCACCACGTTTTGCAGGCCGACGAATGGGCGGTGCAGGTCGGTCTGGTTGAGCGGGATGTCCACGTCGACGGTAAGGTTGACCGGGATTTGCTGGTCGATCGGCACCATCAGATTGAGGGACACCGGCAGCTCCGTCCCGGCCGGCAGGACGATATCCGCCGGGGCGCTGGAGATGGTCAGCGTGCCGGTGGTCAGGTTGAGCACCCGCGCCCGGCGCAGAAGCACGTCCTTCTGCAGCTTGACGACGGTCTGGGTGTTGAGGGGCACGTTGAACTTGGCCGGCACGCTGGTGTTGATGGGGATGGTGGTTCGGATGTGCGCCTGGTCCATCATGGCGAAGTTGTCGTTCAGACCGGCGATGAGCTGCTGGTTGAGCGCATTTTTAACTGTAAAGATTTGCTGCGCCAGCAAGTATAGCACCACCAGTAGCACCACGTTGACGAACAGCGACAGGATGCCGGTGATGGTCCAGAAGGGTGGGCCAAATTTAGGGTGCGGCCAGCGCAGGCGGAACTGCAGCCTCCGGGGCGCCGGGCGCGCCGGCCCGGCTTCCTCCGCCGTCTCCAGGCCGTCCACCGCCGCCGGATTTTCTACGGCGTGGGCCCGTTCTGAGATCTTCTGCCAGTACTCGCGCCGGGTCATCCCCTCGGGGACGGCCATCGGCTCGCGGCTTTCCGCGGCGGCAAAGGCAGAAGGATTGGAATAAGATTCAGAGTCCATCATTCTCCATTTTCCTTGATGCGCGTGATTTGCAGGGTCACAAACCGCCTCCGGCGTTTCGAGACTCTGCAACCCCACTTCCTTCTTTATAGCATAGGTCGCCAAATATTGAAAATATTTTATATTGGGTGTTTGTGCGGGCGAAGCCCACACAGACACCCAATGATTCGACCAATTAAAATCGGATATAATTCAACGGAATTATAGATCTTGTTCCTTTTGATGTGTGAGATGCGCAAAACTGCGCATCTCACACATCAATTGGAACTACTAGGATGAACTAATGGCAAACGATTTTTGGGTGGCGGTGATTGGGGCGGGGCCGGCGGGAATTTTTGCCGCCCGCGAGCTGGCGCTTCAGAATGTAAACGTCGTGCTGGTCAACCGGGATATCAAGCCCGGCGGCCTGGCGGAATACGGCATTTACCCGGACAAGCACACCATGAAAGAGGGCCTGCGTTTCCAGTTCCGCAAGATCCTGGCCCTGGACGCCATCCATTATCTTGGCAACGTGCGGGTTGGCATCCGCGGCGATCTGACCCTGGACGAGGTGCGGGCTGCCGGTTTTCAAGCCATCCTGGTGACGGCCGGCGCCCAGGGCACCAAGTGGCTGGGGCTTGAAGGAGAGATGCTGGAAGGCGTCTACCACGCCAAGGACCTGGTCTACCATTACAATAAACTGCCGCCCTTCAGCCAGCGCAAGTTCAGCTTGGGAAGCCGCGTTGCGGTGGTTGGGGCCGGCAACGTCTCCCTGGATATCGTGCATTTCCTCTCGAGCCAGCCAAAAGTCGAACAGGCCATTGCGGTGATCCGCCGTGGCCCGGCTGAAGTTAAGTTCGACCGGCGCGAGCTGGAATACGTGGCGCGCACCCTGGATAAGGACGACCTGGAAAGCGAACTGCAGCGGGTGAGCCCCATCATGCAATCGCTCGGGCAGAACCCGGATGATTTCAGGGCGTTCATGAGCATGGCCCTGGAAAAAGCGATGCAGCTCACCTCACGCACGCGCTTCTTGATGCGTTTCCTGGTCTCCCCGACGCGCATCCTGGGGGATAACGAGGGGCGGGTGTGCGGCCTGGAGGTGGAGGATAATACCCTGACTGCCGCCAACGGCGAGGTCAAGGCGCGCAGCCTGGGTACGAAGCGCATCCTGGACGTGGATACGGTCGTGTTTGCCATCGGCGACCGGGTCGACGATGACCTGGGCTTGCCCGTGCACTTGAACGAGTTTGTGAAGAACCCCAATCCAGTTTACCCGGTTGAGAGCACTTCTTACGAAGCATTCGACCCGGATAGCGGCAAGCCGGTGGAGGGCGTGTTTGTGGCCGGATGGTCGCGCGAGGCCAGCCGCGGACTGGTGGGCGTTGCTCGCCGGGATGGGACGATGGCGGCGCACGCCGTTCTGCAGTACCTGGATACGCTGTCCGGCGACCCGCCTGCGGCGCCCGGCACGCCGCTGGAGCGCCTGCGCGACCGCATTTGCCAGAACGGGTGCTTCGTGGTTACGGACGAGGAGCTCAAGCGCCTCGAAGCCGTCGAACAGATGCGCGCCACCCAACTCGGACTCGAAGAGTTCAAGTTTTCCACCAACCAGGATATGCTAAAAGCGATCGGGGAATATCAATAGATTAATATGTTTCCGGCCAGCGAAGCTGGCCGGAAACATATTAATTCAAAATATTATCCGCGCCGGTAGGGAATCATCATCAGGAAGCCGATGGCGATGATGAACTGGCCGAACATTACCCCGGCCTGCTGCCAGATACCAAAATAGGGCACTCCCGGCAGCAGGTGGCTGCCAAAGCCGAATATATCTGCCATGCCGGCGAACACCGCCACCAGGTAACCGGTCGCCACCATGCGCTGGCCGATTTCGGCGGCGATGCTGATCGGCTGGTCCTTCCACAGCGTCACCAGGCTGATGTACCCGCCCACGCACATGATGGCCAGCCCGACCTCGAATACCGAGATCTGCACGAAACCGATCACCGGACTGCGGTCCAGCCCGAACACGTCCGGCCGGGCGCCCACCAGGAAGACCAGGAAACCAGATAACGTCGTAACCAGCCCAACCCGGATACGGCGCATGGGGTATTTGATTGGGAGGGTGGGAATGTGACTGGCTGCGGTCTGTTGTGGGGGCATAAATTTGCTTCTTATTATAATTCTATCGTGCAAATTCTTTGCCAGATCGATTAAATTTTATCAGGCGGGCAGCGCTCTTTCGAGCAGGCGCTGCCAGTTGCCGCCAAAAATGGCGGCGATATCCGCCTCGCTGTAGCCGCGCCCAGCGAGCTGCGGAGCCAGCTTGGGCAGGTCGGCGATGGTGTTGATCTCCAGCGGCACGGCTGGCCAGCCAAACCCGCCGTCGAAATCAGTGCCCAGGCCAACGTGGCTGGCGTCTCCCGCAAGCTGACAGACGTAATCGATAAAGTTCGCCACGTGTTCCAGCCGCACCAGGGCGCGGTCGTCGCCCGTATTCCAATCCGGCCGGATGAAACGGTTGTAGGGGATGATCCCCATCACCCCGCCGCGCTCCACCAGGCGCGAAATAGCAGCGTCGGTCAGGTGTCGCTCGTTGGGAAATCCTTTGAGCAGGGCGGCCGGGTTGGCGTGGCTGGCGATTACCGGACCTTCGTAGGCATCCAGCGCTTGCAGGGACGATTCGACGTTCATATGGCTGATGTCCAGGGTATAGCCCAGGCCGGCCATCGTCTCCAGCATTTCCCACCCTTCGCGGGTAAATCCACCTGGCTCGATCGTTCCGCCGCACAGCCGGCCGCCAGCCCACACTGGCCCGACGATGCGCAGCCCCGCCTGCCAGTATTCCTCCAGCTCCTCGGGATGCTCGATGCCTTCCGCCCCTTCCATCAGCATGACGATGCCCACCTGGCGTGGCGGCGCCGCGGAATCCGCTGGCTCGGCTTGCCAAAGCTGCAGGTGACGGTCAAGCTCATTTCGGCCGGTCAATAGTCGGAAGCAGCCCGCCTCACGATCGGCCAGGGCGCGGTAATAATCGATCTGCTGGTGATACAGGCGGCGGGCCTGGTTGAAATCGCCGTAGACCAGTTTTTCGTAATCCCCCGAGGCGTGGCGCTTGTGGGTGACGAAGACGGTGCCGAAGATCACCGCCACCCGGCCCGCCTGGTAATCCGCAAAGCCCAGCAGCGTCTGGCCGTTCCATCCCGGCACCGGAGTACCCTGCTCGCGCCGGCGGGTTTCGGCGGCCGAGAGACGGTAATCGCGCCCAAAATTCAGAGCACTATAGGCGAAATCCTCGTGGGCATCGATAATGAACATAACCCTCCCGTTGGCGAAAAAAAAGCGCACCGCTGGCCGGTGCGCTTTTTAAATACATCGCAATTATTCGCTGGCCGGTTGATCGCCTTCCGGCTTAGTTTTTTCCTCTTCTTGAGGCGTTTCTTCTGGCTGGAGCACCTCTTCAGCATGCGCTTCTTCGGCATGCGGCTCTTCAGTATGCGGCTCTTCAGCATGCGCTTCTTCGACATGCGCTTCTTCGACATGCGGCTCTTCGGTCGCAGAATCTTCGTGGATCTCAGAATCGAGGATCGACTGCCAGTCCAGGTCGGCATAGGCCATCGATTCGACCCGGCGCAGGCTCAGGCCGATGCGGTGGTTGTCGGGATCGATCTTGATCACCCGCAGAGTCACCACGTCGCCTTCGTGCAGCACCTCTTTGGGGTGCTCGATGCGCTTCTCGCTCAGCTCGGAGATATGGATCAGGCCTTCCAGGTCCTTTTCAAGGCGGGCAAAGGCGCCGAACTTGGTAAGGCGGGTGATGCTGGCTTCGACGAGCTGGCCCACCTGGTACTTGGCCGCCTGCGCCATCCACGGATCGGACTGCATAGCCCGGATCGAGAGGCCGATGCGCTTCTTTTCCCGGTCGATGCTGATGACCTTGACCTTGACTTCCTGCCCGACCTTGAGCACCTCGTTGGGATGGTTGATGCGCTCCCACGAGATCTCGGACAGGTGGACCAGGCCGTCGGCGCCGCTGATGTTGACGAACGCTCCGAAATCGGCCAGGCTGGTGACCCGCCCGGTGCGTACTTCGCCTTCTTTCAGTTCATCGATGACCTTTTCCTTGATGCTCTCGCGCGTCTCGGTCGAGGCCTGGCGCTCGGAGAGGATCAGGCGGCGGCGTTCGCGGTCGACCTCGATCACGCACACGTCGATCGCCTGGCCGATCATCTTGCTCCATTTCTGTTCGGGTGAATCGCCGCTCAGGTTGGCCCGGCGCGACAGGCTGATTTGCGAAGCGGGGACGAAACCGCGCAGCCCACCCACGGGAACGATCAGGCCGCCCTTGTTGTAGCCAACAATTGAGCTGTGCGTCGTCTCTTTCGAGTCGCGCAGGGTCTCCACCTGCTGCCAGCTCACTTCCTCACGCGCCCTTACGTACGAGAGCACCAGGTTGCCGTTTGAGTCTTCTGGGTTGATGACGAAAACGGGGATCTCCATGCCGACCTTGAGCGCTTGCAGCTCTTCGGCGGGGATCTGCTCGTACTCTTTGCCGGTGATCATGCCCTCCGACTTGGTGCCAACGCTGACCAGGATTTGTCCCGGGTTGATGCTGGCGACGACGCCATGCCGGATTTCCCCGGCTTTGGGGAAATCGATACCCAGGCCTTCCTGTTCGAGCAAGGAAGCCATATTGTTGTTGCTCTCGTTGCTGTTATTCTCGGGCGTTGTCCCCTGCTCGAGTTGGGCGTCATTCTGATCGATCATGATGAATAGAACTCCGATAGGTTAAGAAGATTGAAGCACATTATAAAGGGTTAATGATTAGATTGCAAGTAGGCAGAAACTTCATTATTAATGGAACAACCATGCGTGTAACCGTCATGAAGGCCAGGTATTTTCTAAAGCAGGGCGTGTTTGTATAATGAAGTTGCATCTAATGATGGTTGTATTTTTGTTTTCTATAAATTGCGGGAATCCCCCGCAATTTATAGAAAAAAACAAAAACACAACCCTGGAGATCATCTTGAGATCTCGGCGTAGAACGGGGCGTGCATTCTTAAGAGGGGTCTCGGTCGTCCTGCTGCTGGCTGCGGCGGCGATTGCCGCGTTTCAATTCGTGCGCTACCTGCAGTTCCGTTCGGTCTATCCGGGTGGATCAACGATCGCCGGGCTGCCGGTTGGCGGGTTGACGCCGGCCGAAGCCGCCAGGCGGGTCGAAAAAGCCTATGCCGTCCCAGTCGAGCTGCACTACAATGGGGCGGTCATCCAGGCGCGCCCGGATGCCCTGGGGTTCCAGCTCGACCTGGAGTCGACCATGGCCCCCGCTGACCCGCAAACCGTCTTTCATCCGTTGTGGAGCGGGTTCTGGGATTATTTGTGGAACCGCCTGCCCGCGCCGGTCCACGCCCCCATGCGCTACAAAATATTCACCGAGCGCTTGCAGGCCTACCTGGAGGTCGAAGTCATGCCGCGCTACGACCAGCAGCCGGCAGCCGCTCTGCCAGTGCCCGGCACGACGAACTTCCTACCCGGCCATGCTGGATTCAGCCTAAATGAAGACCAGGTCGTCGTACTGATCCAGAAAGCGCTCGAATCGCCCTCCAACCGGGTCGTCGACCTGTCCTTTACCCACGTAGATGTACCCAAGCCTTCAATCTTAAATCTGGAGGTGCTGCTCAAGCAGTTGATCGACGTTTCCGGCTTCGACGGGGTGACCGAGCTGTATTTCCAGGACCTGCAGACCGGCCAGGAAATACACTTTGCTTACCGCATGGGCCGAGAGCTCCCGGCCGGCATTGCTTTTACTGCCGCCAGCACCATCAAGATTCCGATCATGGTTTCTGTCATGCGCCGTTCGCCCGAACCGCTGCCGCAGAGCGTGGATACCCTGCTGGCCAACATGATCGACGTGTCTGAGAACCTGGCCGCTGACCAGCTCATGGCAAACGTGATCGATAAGAACAAAGGCCCGCTGGAGGTGACACATGACGCCCAGGCCCTGGGGCTGCAAAATACGTTCCTGGCGGGTTACTTCTTCCCGGGCGCGCCACTGCTGCAGAAGATCAAGACGCCCGGTAACCAGCGCACCGACGTTAAGACCGGCCCGGACCCGTATAACCAGACCAATCCGGCCGACCTGGGTATGCTGCTGGACGATATTTACCAGTGCGCCAATGTGGGCGGCGGGGCGCTGGATGCCGTTTTCCCGGGGCAGTTCAGCCAGGCTAAATGCAAACAGATGCTCGACCTGCTGCTGGCCAATAAGCTGCCGACTCTGATCACGGCCGGCCTGCCGGAAGGCACCCCAATTGCCCATAAGCACGGCTGGATCGTCGAATCGGACGGCCTGCTGCACACGATCGGCGACGCGGCCATCGTTTACACCCCCCACGGCAACTTCGTGCTGTCGGTTTTCATGTACCAGCCGGTGCAGCTCCTGTTCGACCCGGCCAACAACCTCATCGCCGACCTGACCCGGGCGATTTACAACTATTTCAACCAGGTTGGAAATTAGAACGGACCTCTCCCCCGGCCCCTCC
>DBMK01000024.1 GCA_002298885.1 Anaerolineaceae bacterium UBA700 | reverse complement strand
ACGTTTCACGCCTCACGTTTCACGCTTCACGATTAATTTTAGAGGTAGAGAAATCATCATGCCAGACACACAAACATTTGAATTCCCGGTAAAAGGAATGGACTGTGCGGAATGCGTGGAGCATGTGGAACACGCATTGAAAGAGCTGCCTGGCGTTTCAGGGGTACAGGTGTTCCTGGCCTCCGAGAAAGCCATCTTGCGGGCCGACCCCGGCCTGGTCGGCCTGCCGGCAATCCGCCAGGCGGTGAAACAGGCCGGGTACGAAGTTCCGGAAGCATTCGCCCCGGCTGAGACCACTGCCCCACCGTCCCGCATGACGATGATGCAGGGCTATACCCGGCGCGTGCTGACCCTGTTCGGGATCGTGTTCTGCGCCGTCCTGTTCATCGTGGTGGTGGGGGAATGGCTTGGGCTGTTCAGCAAAATCACCGCCCTGGTGCCCTGGTACGTCGGGCTGGTTGTGGTGGCCGTTGCCGGCTATCCGGTGTTCAAGAACGTGGTGCAGGCCGCCCTTAAGAAACAGGTCATTTCCCATACCTTGATGAGTGTGGGCGTATTGGCGGCGCTTGCTGTTGGCGAGTGGGCCACGGCGGTTGTGGTGGTGTTCTTCATGCGCGTCGGAGACTACGCCGAGCATTTCACCACCGAGCGCGCCCGCCGGGCGGTGAAGGACCTGACCGCCCTGGCCCCCCAGAAAGCGCGCCTGGAGCGCGGCGGCGAGGAGATCGAGACGCCGATCGGCGAGGTGCGTCCCGGCGACGTGGTGGTAGTGCGACCGGGCGAAGAGATCCCGGTCGACGGCGAGGTCATTAGCGGGCAGGCCAGCGTTAACCAGGCCTCGATCACCGGGGAAGCCATGCCGGTGGAGGTTGGGCCCGGCGCCAGGGTATACGCCTCCTCTCTGGCCCAGATGGGCAGCCTGCGCTTGTGCGCCACGGCAGTGGGGGCCGATTCCACCTTTGGGCGGGTCATCCGCCTGGTGGAAGAGGCCGAAGCGCACAAGGCGAACGTGCAGCGTTTTGCAGATAAATTTTCGGCTTACTACCTGCCCGTCGTCGCCGGGGTGGCGCTGCTCACCTTCCTGCTGCGCCGCGACCCTCTGGCAACTGCCGCAGTGCTGGTGGTGGCCTGCTCCTGCTCGTTCGCCCTGGCTACGCCGATCGCCATGCTGGCTTCGATAGGGGCCGGTGCAAAACGCGGGCTGTTGATCAAAGGCGGCAAGTATCTCGAAACCCTGGCCAGGGCGGACGTGCTGCTGGTGGACAAAACGGGCACGCTCACCCTCGGACGGCCGCAGATTGCGGCCATCCTGCCAGCCGCCGGCTTCAGCGAGGACGATGTCCTGGCGCTGGCCGCCGGTGCGGAGCGCTATTCCGAGCATCCGCTGGCCGGAGCGGTGCGCACGGCGGCCGCCCAACGCGGGTTAGGCCTTGCTGCGCCGCAGGATTTCAGGGCCGTGCCGGGCCTGGGCGTGTTTGCCAACCTGGAAGGCCGCCGCGTGGCCGTCGGCAGCCGGCGCTTGTTGGAAGCCGACCCTGCCTGGCCGGAGTTGACGCAGTTGGAAATGCAGAGCCGCACGCTGCTTTACGTGCTTACAGACGGGAGATTGGCTGGCGTTTTGGCTGCCGACGACACACTGCGCCCTGAGGTGGGCCAGGCGCTCCAGGAAACGCGCCGCCTGGGGATCAAGCGCGTTGAGTTGCTGACCGGCGACAATGCAGCTAGCGCCGGCAGGTTGGCCGCCTTGCTGGGGGTGGATTTCCGCGCTGGCCTGCTGCCGGAGGATAAAATATCGGTCGTCAAGGAATACCAGGCCAAAGGCCACGTCGTCGTCATGGTTGGGGACGGGATCAACGACGCGCCGGNNCCGGCCCTGGCCCAGGCTGACGTCGGCATCGCCATGGGCGCTGCCGGCACGGACGTGGCCATCGAGGCCGCAGCGATTGCGCTGATGCGTGAGGACTGGCTGCTGGTGCCCCAGGCGCTGCGTATCGCCCGGCGCACCATGGGCGTGGTGAGAGGTAATATAATCTTTACCACGGTTTATAACCTGGTCGGTCTCAGTTTAGCCGCCTTCGGCATCCTGCCCCCTATTTTTGCCGCCGCCGCCCAATCCCTGCCCGACCTGGGCATCCTGGGCAATTCCTCGAGGTTGTTGAAGAGCTAGACGAAGGACCACAGACCACGGACGACTGAAAACGGATGACAGTTGCTTGTGGTCTGTCGTCCGTGGTCTAATCCCTCAGAATCCGTTATACTGTAAACTGTCTACTGAAAACAGTAAACTGTGAACTTTAAACTGTAAACTATTTGGAGAACCCTTTGTCCAACACCAACAACCAGGAACAGGAAGTTAAGTTTTACCTGGCCAATTTGCCGGGTTTCGAGCAGCGGCTGCGCCGTTTGGGGGCAACGCTGAAACACCCGCGCACTTTCGAAGCCAACCTGCGTTTTGACACGCCTGACGGAAGACTGGCCCTGGCCCGCCAGGTGCTGCGGCTGCGCCAGGATGAAGTGGTGCGCCTTACTTATAAGGGACCGGCCGAATTTGGCCACGAGGTGAGCGTGCGCCCCGAGATCGAGTTCGAGGTAAGCAGCTTCGAGAATGCTAAAGCTTTTTTGGAAGCCCTGGGCTACCGCGTGAGCGTAGCCTATGAGAAATACCGCACGACCTACGACCTGGCTGCTGTGGAAATAGTGCTGGACGAGATGCCGTTCGGCGATTTCGCCGAAATCGAAGGGCCCGATGGTGCAGCCATCCAGACTGCGGCGGACGCATTGGGCCTCAAATGGGAAGCGCGCAGTTCTGACAGTTACCTGGGCCTCTTCGCTCACTTGAGGTCGACTCAGGGCCTGGAAGCCGAGAATTTAACTTTCGGGGAAGTCAAACAGAAATATCCGGCAGCGCAGTTCGGGTTAATCGCCGCCGATATATAATTCTTAAGATATTATGATGAGTTATTGGCCGAGCTAAGCTCGGCCAATAACTCATCATAATATTAGTTTACATGCCGCGGAAGCCGACCACAGTGCCGACGGTACGCAGCATAATCACCAGGTCCAGCAGCAAGTTGCGGTGTTTGATGTAGTACAAATCGTATTCCAGCTTGATCGCCGTATCTTCAACCGTGGAAGCATACCCGAAATTGACCTGCGCCCAGCCGGTAAGGCCGGGTTTAACCAGCAAGCGCGCCCGGTAGAAGGGAATGTTAGCCTGAAGCTGCGATACCAGCTCGGATTGCTCCGGGCGAGGCCCGACCAGGCTCATTTCACCCTTCAAAACGTTCAGGAACTGAGGCCATTCATCCAGGTGACTTTTGCGCAAAATCCGGCCGACGCGGGTGATGCGCGTGTCGTGGGCAGTGGTTACCTGGGCTGGTAACGAGTTGGCGTTTTTCACCATCGTCCGGAATTTAAACGTCAGGTATTCATCTCCGTACATACCCAGTCTTTTTTGAGTGAAAATGACCGGCCAGCCGGTCTCCAATATGGTCAGGATCGCGACAATCGGGACCAGGATCAAGAGAAGGAGCGTTCCCACCAATCCGCCGATTATGTCGATCAGGCGTTTCAGGCCTTCATAAAATCCACCGGTCTGCACCTCGTCGACGAAAGAGCGCAAGATCCAATCGGATTGGAGCAGAAAGATCGGCACCCGGCCGAGCAGCTCCTCGTAGACAGAAGGCATGGAACGGACGTTGATCCCCTTTTCCTGGGCGTTGACCAGGGCCTGGAACATTTCAGGCCGCATTTCGCCGGACACGGCAACGACCAGGTCGGTGATGGCGTGTTCGGTAATAAGTGCCTCCATCTGGGCGCTTTTTCCCAGCACGGGGTAGCAGTTCTCGATTTGCCTGCCGAGTTTCGCCGGGTCATCATCGACCAGGCCGGCAATGTAGAACGGCGGCGGCGAGATCCCCCTTACGATCGAACACAGGGTGGTGCCAGCTTTTCCCGCGCCCACTACCAGGATGCGGCGAGTGAAGAGGGGTGCGGTGAAAACCTTAATGTACAACAGCCGCCAGAGGAACGTGAAGGCCGAGCTTAAAATGATGAAAGTTGCAACACCCTGGCGGGGGAGCGAATCGGGGTCAGAGAAGAAGAATACCACAAGGTAAAAGGCAAATCCGGCAACCGCCCCGATCAGGATGCCCCGAATCGTTTCTCGACGGCTGCTGGAGCGATGCTGGTCGTACAGCTCGTTAATCAGCAAGATCCACAACAGAGGCAGGAACCAAAACCACAACGGTGGGCGTTCTTCGAGAAATTTCCACGAAAAGTGAAGCCACTCATCTCGCTGGGCCCAAAAATAGAGCGAAATCAGCAGCCCCAGGTAAGAAACCAATAAATCGCCCAGGATGAGGATCAGTCGTCGTTCCGGCGGGCGCAGGCGGAAGGCTACGGGTTTGGTAACGCTCGGGTTGGTGGACATGAGACTAATGCCGATTCTACCTTAAATACGGCTTGTATTTTGGATCCGGTATATCATACCCGCTGATGCAGCAAGGCCTGTGATCACAAAAAGATACGGCAATCCAAATGTGTCGATACTGAAACCTTCCATGATAAATGCCAGAATTGCAAGTCTTCCGGCCAAGGCTACAGTCTTAATCGTGTTATTCTGACTGCGAAGACTGGCACCCGTCGAATACCAAAGTACAAGCAGCCAACCGACAAACAGGGAGAATCCAACAATTCCGGTTTCGGCCAACAATCGATACCAGATACTCTTTATGTTTGGCAGCGAATCATTCAGATATGCTACAGCCCGCACTTCAATGGATGACCACCCAACGGCTGGTAAATGAGACATGAAATAAAATCCGGCATTTCCCAGCCCAACCCCAAGAATTGGGAAATCGTTAAAAATATGCCATCCATCCATCCAGTAAACAGTGCGCTCCAGGAAAGCAAAACGGATTCCTAAATAAAATAACGAGTTTTCATCGAAAGCACTGATCTGGCGGATTTCATCCTGTGACAGGGGCGAGTTTACAATCAGCCCCAATCTCCAATCGCGCTCACTGGCAACCTTTATAATAACTGCACTAAATGCAAGGTAAATGCCAATAAATGCAAGCACCACCAGCGTCCCAACACCGAATCTTAATAAGCCCGGACGTTTAACTGCGCTCCACAATCCGGATAGGCGGCGGATAACCACTCGATAAACTGTTGTATTGAGCCGAAGGAAGAGATAAAACAACATCAACATGAATGCAACCCCACCGATACGCGGTGAGCTCAAGAAAAATACGGCCATACCCAATATCAGGAAAACATTTTCCAGGGATATTTTCCAGATCTTGGGAAAAACCGAGGTCCTTTGGTAGGTTGCTGCCAGCCACAATGGCAGGTAGAGCATATTCAACTGGTGGGCAAACCAGGAAGGTTCCCAGGTTAGTCCGGCCAGGCGAGGGTTTCCCACCATATAAGATTGCGTTACCAGTACGCCCATGATCTCATTCAATACGTCGGGATATGGCCGGTGAAGCAGGAAAATGAACCCTGCCTGGCTCATTGAAAAAACCAGCAGCAATCCCCCACCGATGTAAATAAACTGTAGGCTTCTTCGCAGGACCAATTCATTGAGATGCCAGGCGGAAGTAATTAAAAAAAACGTAAGGCCAATTCCAAATGGGATGAATGTGCGAACAGTCTGGCCCAACAGGGATCTATTTCTGAATGTTCCGACGTCCTGGAAAAAAGCAAAGGCTGCAAGCGCGATCACGAATAAAGTAAAAATTACAAAGGGCGCAACTTCTTTTGGCAATTTGCCGCCCCGCACCACAAAGGGGATGAGCCAGATCACTGCCAGGATAGCTAACGGAATGGCCGAAAAAGGTGCCACTGTTGCCCCAGTTAGTTTTGTGATGAGCGGGAAGCTGGTTAGTGGCAATCCAATCAGAGTCAATCCCCACAACCCCAACAAAATCCATCTCCACCAGGAGTTGGCGTTTAACCAGGATGGAATGCGTGAAGCCATATTAACTAACGACCCTTGCCCTTTTTATTGATCGGTAAATTAACCGCCACAATTCCTATCACCAGGCCAATCATCCCTCCCGCTAAAACAAATGAGTCCGTTTGAAAATAGGTCGGTTTTTTCGGTACTTCTGCCAGTTGCGTAAGCTCAACAAAGATGTACGCTGGCAACTGTCCGGCTTTTTGCTTGGCCTGCAAATTTGAAAATCCCAATTGCGCCCAATAATTTACAATCTTTTGCACTAAAACCGGATCGGTGTAACGAAAATGCAGCTCCCAAAAAGCATGTTTGCGCTCAATGGAAGACATGTTCGTCAAGCCATCGGCATCCACTGAAAGCCCGTTCTGTTGTGCAAACGTTACTACCTGTGGGACAACTTCCCTTAGCGAAGAATCGACTACTGCCAGAGATATATCTTCATCATATTGGGTGAGTTGATACGGAACAGGAGTAGGAGACGGCGGATGCATGAAATTAACCTTATTAAAATCAATGCTTGCCGTGAAGACAGCTTGCGCCTCGTATAGTGGGGGTTTGATACGGGTAATAATTAAACCAGTTAATCCGCCAATAATAGCGAGTAGTGAGACCAACCACCATAATTTTATAATCCGGTTGAAATGATCCAGTGGAATGAATTCATCTGTCGACGCCATACCTGTTTACCCTTCGATTTTCCGAATAATTGCTCGCTCAAGCCCCTTTTCCGCTCAATAATATCCACACAGTTTTGATGATAATAAATACGTCTAACCATAAAGACCAATTGCTCAAGTAATATTCATCCAGGCGTAAGCGTTCATCAAATGTGGTGCTGTGCCGGCCCATCACCTGCCACCAACCGGTTAGTCCGGGCGATATTCGCATGATCAAAGGTGCGTATGTCCCCATTTCATCGCACTCGCGCGGCAAATATGCCCTTGGGCCAACCAGGCTGAGATCTCCGGTAATAATATTCCAAAATTGCGGCAACTCATCCAGGCTGTATTTACGCAACAGCCGACCAACGCGCGTGATGCGCGGATCGTTCGAAAGTTTGTGGTATCGCTGATATTCCTGATTTACGGCAGGGTCATCTTCAAGCAAATTTTCGAGGAGAGCTTCTGCCCCCACCTGCATCGTACGAAACTTGAAACAGCGGAACACTTTGCCTCCCCGCCCCATTCTTTCCTGGGCGAAAAAAATCGGCCCAGGCGAATCCAAACGAATGAGGACGGAGATGACGGCCATTATCGGTAAGAAAAACAGCCCCAGTCCCAGGCTAACCATAAGGTCAAATAATCGTTTCGTAATGGTTGATTTTCGATCGAGCAAGTGGTATTGAGTCTTGAGCGTCAACCGGCCTTCCAGGTCCATGGTCTTAACCCATAATGAGCCAAGGGGTGAGAATTCCAATACTACAAACACGCTCGAGAATTGTTCGCCCAACCAGCGCAAAATCTGATCCCGGATATCCTGGCCGACAAAAACCGCATATTTAATGTGCACCCGATCTAAAATTTTCTGCACTGAAGGTACAGAATTCACTACAGGTACCTGATATAACTGGGTAACATCTTCCGGGCAGGCCACATCCAGAATTAATACCGGCCGCAGTCCTAACCTCCGGCTGTTAAGCAGCTTACGCACCACATCGCGGGATTTTTCAACCGGCCCAACTACCAGGACCGGCACACCCCACCACCCAAAAAGTGAAAACCGATTTCGAGCTGCAAAACGGAATACCATATTAAATAAGCAGCCAAATACCCACCCCAAGAAGAAAGCCCATCGTGACAGATCCAGGCTGGCCTGCTGGAAATAAATCGCCAGCGCCAGCACACCATAACCCAACGTCAGTGAATAAAAAATCTGCTGGGTCTCTTCCACCGCCGTGCGACCAAATCCCGGGTAAAGGCCATTTAATGCATAAACCACCACAAAAATGATCAGGCCTTGTGCCAATAGGGGATAAAACCCATCCGGCGGAATGCTTCCCCCAATCCAGGGGATCATAAGGCGGCGGATCTCAACAGCGAATCGAAAGCCCAGCCCAATACTACATAGGTCGACAACAATCAACAGAAAAACGACCAGAATCTGGCGGCCTTGAAAGAGATTGTTTATCGTTTCATTTCGATGGGTCATAAATCCTGCAAGGAGTGCAAAAATCTTTCAAGGACGATTTCTTTTTCCCAGGTTTGTTCAACGAAACGCCGGCCGCGTTGCCCAAGTTCTGCTTTAAGCTCCGGCTGGCAATTCAACGCCAGTATCGCATCGGCCAGGCTATCGGCACGCTCAGGTGGGAGCACCCATCCCAATGGATTCATTATATTAGCTAATTCCGTCCCCGACGAGGCAGTTACAATGACCGGACGGCCGCTGGCCAACATTCCGGTGAGCTTGGATGGCATCACCAGGTCCGCTGCAGAAGCTGATTGGGGTAATACATGGATGTCGGCCAGGTTAAGCAACTCATTTAATCGTTCGGGCGGCTGGAGAGGCATGAAACGAATGTTAGGCAGGCCTTTTGCCAGGTTCTCAAGCTGAGATTTTGCTGACCCCTCTCCGCACAACAGGAAAAGTAAGCTTTTTTCAGTTTCCAGCCGGCGAGCTGTTTCTATTAACACTTCCAGGCCCTGCTTTTGGCCCATATTTCCGGAGTATAGAATTATCTGCTGGTTATCGTCTAACAACAACTCGCGGCGCAGGTCATTATAACCGTGAATCGGGAATATTTGATGGGTGTCCACCCAGTTAGGAAACAGGACCGTGCGTTTCTGCGAAACCCCTTTCTGCCACAGATGGGTCAACATCCGGTTGGAAATGGTTGATACACAGTCAAAACTACGGTAAAGAGAACTTTCTGCGTTTTGGGCAACCTGGAAAAACATTCCCAGCCCAGGAAGCAGTTTAAGACGCAGGGCTGCGTCTAACTCAAAATCCTGGATATGCAGCCAGGATTTAGCCCGCGCCAGACGTGCCACCAGGGCCGCCGCGGGTGCAATCAGGACAGAAGGCGCCATCACAATCACTCGGTCCGGTCGCCATCGAACTTGTGCCAGGGCTGTGGGCAGGGTGGAAATCGCAAAGGAGACGTGATGCAGCACCCGCTGAAATCCATTTATTTGGGATCGATGGGTGGAATGCGGCGGCAACCATAAGGGACAGCGATAAACCTTAACACCCTGCCAAATTTCTTGTGTATAAGCCCTGCTGGAGTATCCGGCCTTAATTTGCCACTGCGGGTAGTACGGTGGCGCGGTAATCACGTGCACCTGATGACCTTTCATTGAAAGGTAGGCAGCCATTTCTCCAGAATATTTGCCAATGCCGGTAAGCTCCGGAGCGAAATTAATACCAAGGATCAAGATACGCATAGAACGAGTCTTTTTATACCTCTGCCAGGTTCCCAGCGAGACGCTGGTAAATTTCAGCCCACTGCTGCCCTACTCGCCTCCAGCTAAACTGCTTCTCAACCAGGGCTCGCATGGCTTTACCACGTTCCTGCCGCTCTCCCTGCGACCAGGACTGGGCTAAGCTCAACGCTTGATAAATCGCTTCCTCATTGGAATGGATCAGAATTCCCCCACAACGATTCCATTCATCTACGATTCCAGTCTCGTAAGTAGTAATCACAGGGATCCTGGCAGCCGCAGCTTCCAGGTTGACCAGGCCGATCACCTCGCTGAAAGAAGGCAGGCAAAATGACCAGGCATTGCGGTAAAGCGCCCACTTATCCCGCCCCTTCACTTCACCGGTGAAAATCACCCGGTCTTCAAGGCCAAGGTTTTCGACCAATTTATGAACCATCTCGGCGTAGGTGCGTTCGCGTTGCTGGGTTGGGCCAGCGATCTTGAGCAAGAAATTACGCTCCGGTAAGCGCGCAAAGGCTCGGATGAGTAAATCAACACCCTTACCCGGGTGAAGCCGGCCAACAAATAAGAAGTAGGGTGGATCCCCAGCATCATCCAGGGGCAATTCCGCCATCTCCCTGTCAGCAGCTTCGAGATCGATGCCATGGGGTATTACTTCAATGGTCTGATTAGGGAAATAATTCTGCAATATTGTGGCTTCCCGTGGCGTCAGTGCATGGATCACGTTCGCTCTGCGAAAGGCCGGGTAGGCGAATGCGTTCCAATACAAATATTTTTTCAGGCGGTGCGGCCAGGATTGGCGCTGCCACATCCAGGGCTGAAGCATCCCATGCGAGGTTATCACAAACGGTTTTCGCAAACGCGCAGCCTGACGAGCCGCCGACCACTGTGGCCACATCCACAACCCATGCAGATGCACCACGTCTACCCCTGCAATAACCCGTCCTAGTTCTTGTGCCGCTCCAGGTGAATACCGCCACAAGCTGGCTACCCCATGGGTTGGGAAAATATGCAAATCAACTCCGGGGCGTAGCGGCACTGTGTCTGCACCCACACAGGCAATTGCTGGCTGGATATTTTCCGGCACGCAGCGCGTAAGTGCATCCAGAGCGAATGTAATGCCGGTATTGGCTGCAGAATGGTCTTCTGTGACGTGAAGAACGCGAATCACTGTGCCTCTTTCTGCTTTTTCTGCTCTAAACCTATTCCAGCCATTAAAGCCAGCGCCAACCACAAATGCGGTGTGACGATAGGATAAGCCCCCGCCAGTCCAGCCAGGCAGGCAAAGAACAACGCCCGGTGGCGAGGTTCAGCAAGTTCCCTGTATACCTGCCAGAAAAATCCAATCAACAATACCAGGCCCAACACCCCTAAATCCACGCCGACACCTAAAATAACCGACCATGGCTTCATATAATCACCATTCGTGGTCAGCGCTCTATTTACCTCGCCATAAATATCGAACTGTTTGTAATTAATATGGCGCAAGTAAATCTCACGCCAAAAATAGCCGTACTGTCCTATCCCCAGACCAATACCACGAGTTTCCACCAGAGCATAAACCAGATTCAAAATGTAATTGAAGCGGATTTGTACAGATATACTCATATCCTGAAGCCGCTGGATCGAAAAAAGTGCACTTGCCGCCCTGGTTACTAGGGCCTGGAATTGCGGAATCAGCCAATTTGAGAATAGAACTACACTTCCCGCCCCAACCAAAACCAGAGCTACCCGGCTCAGAACGCGTCGGCCGAGTGAAAACAAGAACCAGAGACCGAAATAAATGGCTGCAATTCCAATAACTGTCCCGCTCAACGTAAAAACCATGCAGATTGCGACCAGTGCCCATCCGCACCACTTTAGCCATTTTCTTGTCACGTAGGGCAGCAATAACAATAACAACAGCATCTGGAAACCAACAAAGGAAGGCTCAGTAGCCAGTAAAGAAATGCGGTTTCCCCAGGCAAATGGAATTAAGAATTCCATTCGGAACCAAAGGATAAACCGCGTAGCTCCACTGGATCCAAGGATCGCCAATAGCTCCACGATTGCATAAGCCAGGACCGGTAAATAGCCAATTAAAATCCAATTGGCGATTCTATTAATTCCAAACCGCGGCAAACTGTAAGCGGCCATGAACAGTGCTGTGAATATGCCAAGATAGCCCACCAAACGGATTATTGCCTGGATTGGCACTCCGTAGAAGGGAGTTATGGCTGCAGAGATTATGCCCAGGACAATCAGCCATACCCACCACCTTAATATGGGCCAATTATCCCAACTTTTTGGCCATTGCAGCCATGCTTTAAGACCGCGCCTGTTCGAGACCAATCCTCCCACCATTGCCAGACCAAAAGCCAGGGCAAAAAAAACAGCGCTGACCGGCCGGGTATTCCCCAAATCAGGCATTAACTTTAAATGAGTGTAGGGCAGAGTGAAAAAGCCAAGCACCACCAGCCATTTAATCGACGCTGTTAATAATCCTTGGGTGCGATTCGTCAATTATCCAGCCCTCCGTTGCGAGGCAAATGCAAACGTCGCCGTAAGGACCCGGGTAATAAACGGCGGACTGATGGGATAGATGAAAGTATTCGAAACAGATGTGCTTTTAAATGCAATGGACTTAAAGAAATTGCCTGGCTAAACCAACGCGCTGCTTCCTGATCGTCTTTTGCTTCCAGGCAAATTCGGCCTTTGATAAATGCGGTATTAGCCTGAACGGCTAAGCGTATATCGCCGGGTAGATCAGGGTCACGGGAAAATGCTTTTTCAATGACCCTGTCATGTGCTTCCAACCAGGCCAATGTATTGGAGGTTAGCTTGCCGTGTGGCGAATACTCAAACTTCAACAGGACATCCGGGACAAGGTAGATTGGGTATTGTTTGGAAATCCGCAGCCAAAGATCCCAATCCTCGCAGGGCACCAACATTGGATCGAATTCCCCAACAACGTCCAGGCAGTCGCGCTTGACCACCACCGATGAAACTGCCAGAAAATCACCCATCAAGAGCTGCATATAACCGCTGCCCTGCACGGGGCGACTTCGGTCTATCCATAATCTTTGGCCCGCCTCATTAACAACCTCCCATTGCGAATAAAACAGGCCGGTTTCCGGGTGCGACCGAATCGCAGAAGCGAAGGATTCCAGCTTTTGAGGATACCAGAGGTCATCCGAATCTAAAAAGCCAATGTACTGTCCTGATGCGTGTTTAATCCCAGCGTTGCGAGCGCTGGCAGCGCCACAATTTTGAAGCGGCAGGTAGTGAATTCGATCAAGATAACCTCTCAGTACCTGTGCGGTTTGATCTGTAGAACCATCATCGACGACCCAGATTTCAAAATCGGCCAGCGTTTGGGCAAGGACCGACTCTATTGTCCGGACGACTTTTTGGGCGCGGTTAAATGTCGGAATTACTACGGAAAATAATGGGGATTGTGATCCAGGCATGTTCACACTTTTAAACCGAGAAATTCAAAAAGTTGTTCGTAACGCCTTATATACGTATGGTCTTGAACCGCCCGCCGGTGTCCAGCCTCTCGGATCAAATCCGCCTCTTGTAGGTGGCCTAAATAGTATTTCACTTTTTCGAGCAATTCATCTTCTGTGCGATAGACTAATACCTCCTTATCCGGCTCGAAATAACAGGCCAACTCTTCCGAGTAACCCGTGCAATATAATGCCCCGCTCATCGGGGCCTCAAATTCACGCAGATGAACGTGACGAGTCACCGGGCGACTGGCATCGTGGCTCTCATAAACCTCGAGAAAACCCAGGCTTATCTGACTGCGGCTGTATAGAAACACCAGATCAGCATCTGAAACCGGCGGATGCACGTTTGACGGATATTTCTGCGCCAGCAGCCGCCGAAAATCATGATCGGCAAGGTTAGCGGATGCTCGATACTGGGCTTCCGTAGAACCGGATAAGGCGGACAGCAAGAGGTATTTAGCGCGCTTGGCCTGCGAACGCCAGGCCGACGAGGTGCCATGCTGCCAACCGGGTCCATACGCGTGGACCTCTACCCCATGACTCAGCAAATGATCGATATACCTGGCGCGCAGGGCATAGTTCATACCGACAAATGATACCGGAATCGTTCGTTCCAGCAGATAGGGCTTGAAATAGCGAGGGTTGGAAGCCATCGGCCACCAGAACGGGTTAGCGCCTATCTTCAAGAATTTCTCGCGCGCATCTCGTTCAGCATGCAGGCAAAAATCGACATGGGGTGAAAGCTCATCTACCAGGTCAAATTGATGGATGTTATTGCAAGAAAAATTACAGACAGGCACTCCACTGAGGCGTATATCATCCAGTATTCCCGGTTCCACCATTCCATCCATCAAATAAGTAAAAACCAGATCAAACGGTTGCCGGGAATGCTCGCTGTGGAAAACATCTAATAACTTTTGACTGAAGGATGCGCGTAAGGTCAGGCCCCCACTTTCCATGGCTTTCCGCCCTTCTTCAGCCGGAAATAATACCACGTCCACTCCCATTTCAACCAATGGCTCGTACAGGTTTCGGCGCCAGGTCTGGTTGGCAGCGAGGTGAGTGTTGGTGGAACTCTCTATAACCTGAAAAACACGCATAATCAATTCTTTCAATCTGGCAAGGAAATGTGCGAAAGCACAATAAAGCCCATCACTTTTGCTTCTTGCGATTGAATATAATAAGAGTCCACAAGAAATAAAGCCCGGAGAAAATCACGCTGGCGTAAACTACGCCGGTCAAGCCCATCCAATAAGCACCTACAAAATTAAAAAAAGTCCCTGCAATTCCCATCGAAATTTTGGGCAAGAGCAGCGCCTTCGATTCGCCCCGATTCAATTGAGTCGTCGAAGCAATTTGCCCACAGGCAAACAACCCTCCTGATAATACCATAATCGGGAACAGGCCAGATACTGAACGGTAAGCAGGCGCTGCAAACAGCTCAAAAATAAACGGGTGTAGAAATATGGCTGCTATTACTGCTATTACGGTTAGAATAGACGCTCCAACAAGCAGACGTAAAGTGTTCTTTTGGGCAATATCAATTCGAGCGGCGTCAGTTCCATCGCCAGCCTGCCGAAATAGAACCGGCTCGGCAAACTGCACGAATACGTTGGTTGCCATGATTAACGGGAAATATCCCAATTGATAAATGACTGTGTAGAAACCCACTTGCTGCGTGCTGGAAAAAGTCTGCAAAGCCCAGCGGTCTGAAGAAATTTGCATCCAGGTGAAAATTCCCCAGGACGCAAATGGAGTCGAATAACGGATCAAGCGAGATGTCCAGTCTGGATCCACCTTGATCTGGGCCAGGGATACACCGGTTAACCTGCGTTGAAAGAAATATAACTGTGAGCCTAAAACTACTATGGCAGAAAGGACATATCCCAACATTGCCGTAGAAGAGTCGGGCCTGATTAGGATTACCAGGCCAAACGCCGCCAAGTAGCGCAGCCATTGACCGAGGCCCTGGTGCCAGGCAACTATCGCACGCTGCCGGGCCGCAGTTTGGACAGCGTCTAAAAGGACGTTGAAACCAGAAATTAATATAAAAATCAACGTGAAAAACATCAATCCCAGGTAAGCGGTCTGCCCGGCTGATAAAAGATATGCTGCACCTGCCAGGAATATGACGAGGGAAACCAGACCAATTCTCAATGCCAGCGAACCACTGCTCCCAAAAAAGCCGGCTAGTTCATTCTTTTCCTGGGCAAAATTAAAATAACGCGTAAGGGATGCCGTCAAAGGTCCAATCAGAATCTGCTGGCTTAAAACGACGAACGTTGTGGCCAAAGCAATCTCGCCGTAAACCTCAGGTGAGAGCGCGCTAGTCATCAAGCGTACCCCTACCAGGCTACCCACTGCGGCGACCACCTGGCCCACACCTACCAGGATCAATTCTTTGCCGAATCGGTTTATATTGGAGATCATTTATGAGGCTTTATGCAGGCAGTTTAGTGGGTTCAATTATACCAAGGTATAATTGTTTGAATTTATTTCATCAGGATCTAGAGGAATGCTGCCTGCGCTGCTGCACGAGGGAAACTTCATCAGATCCGAATTGGACTTTTTGGTGAATTTTATACGCACAGGAATTCCAGACATAATCAGGATCGAGCCAAACGTTTTTGGCGACGAGCGCGGCTTCTTTTTGGAGACCTACCAGGAGCGCCTGTTTGCACAGGCCGGGCTGCCCACGACCTACGTCCAGGATAACCACTCCGGCAGCCGCCAGGGAATTTTACGCGGCCTGCATTACCAGATCCAGCAGCCTCAGGGCAAGCTGGTGCGTGTAATTGCAGGTGAAATATACGACGTGGCCGTCGATATCCGCCGCAGCTCGCCAACGTATGGGAAATGGGTCGGGGAATATCTGTCGGCGCAAAACAAGGCCATGTTGTGGATTCCGCCTGGTTTTGCGCATGGATTCTACGTCACCAGCGAATGGGCCGAGGTGGTTTATAAAGCAACCGATTTCTATGCCCCGCAGTACGAACGGACGCTGGCGTGGAACGATAAGCAGATTGGGGTTGCCTGGCCGCTGCTCGATGGCCAGTCCCCGATCCTTTCAGCAAAAGACAGCGCCGGCAAAGCACTCGCCGAAATTGAAACTTACCCTTAATTGAGAACGAAGGAGCGAAGGATGAAAAATGTCCTGATTACCGGTGGAGCAGGATTTATCGGCTCTAATTTCGTACGCTATATCCTGGACCACGAGCCGGCGGCCCAGGTTGTCAACCTGGATGCGCTTACTTACGCCGGTCGTTTGGAAAACCTGGCCGGCCTGCCCTCGGCTGAACGGCACCATTTTGTCCAGGGCGATATTTGCGACCGCAGTCTGGTGGACGACCTGATGCGGCGGTACACGATCGACACGGTGGTTCATTTTGCAGCCGAAACCCACGTCGACCGCTCGATCCTGGGCCCGGCAGCATTCATCCAGACCAACATCAACGGCACCTTCACCCTGCTGGAGGCGGCTCGCCAGGCCTGGCTGGTCGACAAGACCCTGCCGGCGGAAGCCGTTCGGTTCCATCACGTTTCCACCGACGAAGTGTTCGGCACGCTGCGCCCGGACGACCCACCCTTCAGCGAGACTACACCCTACGCTCCCAACAGCCCTTATGCCGCCTCAAAGGCCTCCAGCGACCACCTGGTGCGGGCCTACAACACCACTTACGGGCTGCCAACCACGATCACAAACTGCACCAACAACTACGGTCCCTACCAGTTCCCCGAAAAGCTCATCCCGCTGATGGTATTGAACGGGCGGGACGGTAAGCCGCTGCCGGTGTACGGGGATGGGATGCAGGTGCGCGATTGGTTGTACGTGGAAGATCACTGCGAAGCGATCCACCTGGTGCTGCAACGCGGGCGGGTGGGCGAGACTTACGCCGTTGGCGGCAACAACCAGCCGCCGAACATCGAAATCGTGCGCACCATCTGCGAGATCCTGGACGAGCTTCAGCCCAAAGTAGCCCATTTCCCGCATTCGACTTTGATCAAATACGTCACCGACCGGCCTGGGCACGACCGGCGCTATGCCATGAATATCGGCAAAATCCAAAGCGAACTGGGCTGGCAGCCGCGCCAATCCTTGAAGACAGGTTTATTCAAAACGGTAAAGTGGTACCTGGATCATCCGGATTGGATCGAAGCGATCAACCAGCAGGCAGATTACCAGGGATGGGTGAATAAGAATTATGCCAACCGGGGAGGTGAAAAATGAAAGGGATTATCCTGGCAGGTGGAAAAGGGACCCGGTTATACCCGATTACGTTGGGGGTGAGCAAGCAAATGCTGCCGGTCTACGATAAGCCGATGATCTATTACCCGCTTTCGATGCTGATGCTGGCCGGGATTCAGGACATCCTGGTGATCAGCTCCCCCGAAGATTTACCCGGGTTCAGGCGGCTGCTGAAGGACGGCAGCCAATGGGGCCTGACATTCCAATACGCCGAACAACCCGAGCCGCGCGGCCTGGCGGAGGCCTTCATCATCGGGCGTGATTTCATCGCCGGGCAGCAGGTGTGCATGATCCTGGGAGACAACATTTTTTACGGAGTCGGCCTGCCGGATACCTTGCGCCAGGCTGCCGGGCTGACGGAAGGAGCCGTGGTCTTTGCTTACCCGGTTCGTGACCCAGAGCGCTATGGCGTGATCGAATTCGACGGTGACTACCGCGCCATGAGCATTGAAGAAAAGCCCCAGCAGCCGCGCTCGAATTACGCCGTGCCGGGCATTTATTTCTACGACCGTGAAGTGTGTGCGCTGGCCGCGGCTTTAAAGCCCTCGCCGCGCGGCGAGTTGGAGATCACCGACCTGAACCGGATCTACATGGACCGTGGCAAGCTATCGGTGAAGGTGCTGGGGCGCGGGGTGGCCTGGTTGGACGCTGGCACCCACGAAAGCCTGCTCCAGGCCTCCATGTACGTGCAGACCGTGGAAGAACGGCAGGGGATGATGATCTCCTGCCCGGAGGAAATTGCCTTCCGCATGGGATTTATCGACGCCGGCAAGCTCGCCGAGCAGGCTAAAAGTATGGCCAGCAACAATTACGGCGAATACTTACTGCGCCTGGCAAGCGGGAAAATAGCCTGAGCCCAGCGGGTGGTTTCCGGGCATAGTAGAGGACTGCGTATGCGGATATTACTTTTCGGAAGCATTGGCCAGTTGGGCTGGGAGCTGAGCCGGGTCCTGCGCACGCTTGGCAGCCTGGCCGTTTACGATTACCCCGAGGTGGATTTCGGCCATCCCGAACAGTTGAGACCCTTGGTGGCAGCCAACCGGCCGGATATTATTGTTAATGCCGTGGCGTACACCAACGTGGACAAAGCCGAGAGCGAGCCTGAGGCCGCCCGGCTGGTGAACGGGACGGCGTGCGGCGCACTGGCCGAAGCGGCGCGAAAAGGCGGCGCTTTTCTGATCCATTATTCCACCGATTACGTCTTCGACGGGCGCAAAGGCGCCGCTTATGTCGAGAGTGACGCGCCGGCTCCGCTGAACGTTTACGGGCAAAGCAAGCTGCTCGGAGAGCAGGCCATCCAACAGGTAGGCTGCTGCAGCCTGGTGCTGCGCACCAGTTGGGTGTATTCGATGAACCAGGGCGGTTTTGTTGCCAAAGTGTTGCAATGGGCGCGCAGCCAGCAGACGCTGCGTCTGGTAACCGACCAGGTGGGCAGCCCCACCTGGGCGCGCTCGCTGGCCGAAATTACCGGCCAGCTTCTGGCCCGGGCCGGGCAGCAGCCCTTCGATTGGCTGGCCGAGCGCCAAGGACTGTATCACCTGGCCGGGGACGGGCAGGCCAGCCGTTACGAATGGGCCAGGGCCATCCTGGCCTGCGACCCCAGGCCGCAGGATCGCATGGCCAACGCGGTGCTGCCGGCTTTGACCGCCGAATTCCCGACTCCGGCCGTTCGCCCCCTTTTTTCAGCGTTGGACTGCAGCGCGTTTGTCCGTGCCTTCGGCCTGCAATTGCCCCCCTGGCAGGAGGCCCTCCGGTTGGCCATGCAATAACGGCTAAAACGCGGATATAATTCGAACCACACATGGCAAAATCCGAAGTTCAAATTATTTACGACAGCAGCAAACGTGGCTTCTACGCTCTCGACGAAATCCGCGAAGTCATCAATTACCGCAACCTCATCCTCCAACTAACCATTCGGGATATCCTGGCGCGCTATAAACGGTCGTATTTGGGGGTGGCCTGGACCATGCTCAATCCGCTGGGGATGATGTTGATCTTAACCGTAGCCTTTTCGCAAATCCTGCGCTTCAACATCTCTGGGTATGCTGCCTTCGTGCTGAGCGGCTTGTTGGCCTGGAATTTTTTCGCCCAGACTACCACGGCCGCCATGGTAAACCTGGTTTGGGGCGGCGGGTTACTCAAACGGATTTACATTCCCCGCTCGGCCTTTGCCCTGGCTTCTATGGGAACCGGCCTGGTCAACCTGCTGCTTTCGCTGATCCCGATGCTGATGGTGATGCTCATCGTAGGCGTGCCCATCCGGTTAACACTCTTGTTCTTGCCAGTGCCGATCTTACTGCTGCTGTTCTTTTCGCTGGGGATCGGACTGATTATTTCCACCTGGGCTATTTTTTTCCCCGACGTCTCCGAAATGTTTCAAATCGTGCTGGCGGCGTGGATGTACTTGAACCCAATTATTTATAATGAAGCCATGCTGCCGGCGCAGCTACGCTTCTGGCTCGAACGACTCAACCCGATGTACAACATCATCCGCTTATTCCGCATGCCCATCTACGATGGGCGGCTGCCGACTCTGGAGGAGCTCTGGCCCTCCGTCTTTATCTCGCTGGCCGTTTTGATCGCCGGCTGGCTGGTTTTTACGTCCCGATCCGATGAGTTTGCTTACCGTGTCTGAAACACCCTTCGTCGCAAGTCCTACAGCCCAACCTGTAATCGGGTTGGAGAATGTATCCGTGCGCTACCGCGTGCCCAGCGAGAAGGTGCTGACCTTCAAGGAATACATGATCCGCCGGATCCAGAGGCAAATCTCGCACAAAGATTTCTGGGCTCTGCACGACATTAACCTCGAGCTGTACCGCGGCGAGGTCTTCGGCATCGTCGGGCGGAATGGGGCCGGAAAAAGCACGATGTTAAAATTGATAGCCCGTGTCTTGCGCCCGACGAGCGGGCGCATCTGGGTGAAGGGGCGGGTGGTTCCCTTGCTGGAACTGGGTGCCGGGTTTCACCCGGAATTAACCGGGCGGGAAAATATTTACCTGAACGGGGCTATCCTCGGTTACTCCCGCGCCGAAATGGAAGAAAAAATTCCCCACATCATCGAGTTTTCCGAGATGGCCGAATTCATCGACCGGCCGATGCGCACCTATTCTTCGGGGATGTGGGCGCGCCTGGGATTCGCCGTGGCGACCGATGCCCAGCCGGATATCCTCATCGTCGACGAGGTGTTGGGAGTGGGGGATGAAGCTTTCCAGCGCAAATGCGCCGCCCGCATCGAAAAGTACCGCGAGCTTGGCGCCACGATCCTGTTGGTTTCGCATAACACCGCCCTGGTCCAGGCAATGTGCCAGAGGGCGGCCTGGCTCGATCACGGCCAGATGCGCTGCCTGGGCAACCCGGACGAAGTCCTGCATGCCTATCATGCTAGCCAGGGGTAAATTCGATGAACAAAGTGTTGATCGTCAGCGGTGATGTAATTGATGAAAACATGGCCGGCATGGGGATGCGCTATTGGGAGATTGCCCACGCGCTGGCGCGCACCTGCCAGGTAACCCTGGCGATTCCAAACACAACCAGCTTAACCTCGCCTTCCGTCACCTTGTCCAGCTTCGACTGGGAGCACGGCGACCTGTCCGAAATTGCGCGTCAGGCCGATACCATTGTCGTGCAGGGGTTTATCCTGCATTTCCACCCGTATCTGCGCACGCTGGGGATTCCAATGGCGGTCGATCTTTACGTGCCTTCGCTGCTGGAGGGCCTGGTCTGGCACGACCATGACGATTGGTCCACCTGGATCCCGGCGTACGAGGAGTACCTGCGCGTGCAGCTCGAGCTGCTGCGGGCCGGTGACTTCTTCTTCTGCGCCAGTGAAAGGCAGCGCGATTACTGGCTTGGCTGGCTGCACGCCCAGAAACGCATCAATCCGCACACCTACCGCGACGATCCGGCGCTGCGCAAATTGATCGACGTGGTGCCATTCGGCCTGCCCAATGAGCCGCCCCCGGCTCACCAGCCGGTGCTCAAAGGGATTCACCCGGCTATCCCCGCCGATTGCCGCCTGATCCTGTGGAACGGCGGCCTGTGGGACTGGCTCGACCCGCTGACCCTGATCCGCGCCGTGGCCGAGCTTGCGCCGCGCCGCCCCGAGCTGCGCCTGTATTTCATGGGAACGCGCCACCCGAATGCGATTGTATCCGGAATGAATATGCCGGAGCAAGCCAAACAACTGAGCCGCGAGCTTGGTCTTTCCGACCGATTCGTCTTCTTCGGGGATTGGGTCGCCTATAACGAGCGCACAAATTACCTCCAGGAAGCCGACCTGGCGGTAGTATCCTATATGGACCACATCGAAACCCGTTTTTCTTTCCGCACCCGGGTGCTGGACTGCATCTGGACCGGACTGCCGCTCGTTTTAACCTGCGGCGACACACTGGCGGACCGGGTGGCCGAGGAAAAAGTGGGCCTGTGCGTTCCTCCGGGCGACGTTTCGGCCATGGCGAACGCCGTCGACAGAATGCTCTACGGTGAAGGAGCCAGGGTCCCGCCAGAAAATTGGGCGCCGCTGCGCCAGGCCCTTTGCTGGGCAAATAGCATTCTGCCTTTACAGGCATTTTGCCTGAACCCGCACCTCGCGCCCGACAAAGAAAAATATCTGACCGAGGTCGAACGGGTAAGCCTGGCTAAAGACGCCTTTCTCGAGAGCGTAATTCATGACAAAGATGCCTTTCTGGAACAGGTAATTCGAGAAAAGGATGCCTTTTATAACCAGATTATCCTGGAAAGAGACGCCGCCTACAAGCAGCTTTCCGACGATTACAGGCACTTTTTTCAAAGGTTACCCGGCCGAATTGTTCGGTTTGTGCGCAGAAAGTACTTTCAAAAATAATGCCGGTACCATTCGTGTCCGTCGTGATCGTGAACTACAATGGCAAGCATTTCCTCCCTGCTTGCCTGGACGGTTTGCGCGCTCAAACCTACCCGGCCGATTCATTTGAAGTGATTGTCTCAGATAACGGCTCAACAGATGGGTCGCTCGAACTTATCCGCGACCAATACCTGTGGGTGCGCGTTCTCGAAAACGGGCGCAATCTGGGATTTGCCGGCGGAAACAACATTGCTTTCAAAGCAGGGCGCGGGGAGTACCTGGCGCTGCTCAACAACGACACGGCGCCGCTCCCGGATTGGCTCGAAAAACTGGTCCAGGCAGCCGAAGCGAACCCGAGGGCCGGGATGGTCAACGGCCACTCACGGCTTTTCTACGACCAGCTCGAAGTGTGCCTGGAATCGGATATTCTTGTGCCCGGTGAGAACGACCCCCGCAGGCTAGGGGTCATGCTCTCGAACGTCAACAGCGGGTTGGAGCGCGGCGTGGTGCAGTATTTGCAGGGCTTTTACGGCTGGGAGGAGTTTGGCGGAACCCGGTTCCGCTGGACGGACGGCGGAGCGGCATTGGGCATACCCGTGCCCCCGGGAGACGATGGTTGGGTATTGCGTTTTACCCTTTCAGCGCCGCACGCCGCAGGCCGCGGGATACACGCCCGTCTAAAACTGGGCGGCGCGGTGCTGGCCGAATGGGATGTGGACGCCGCCAGTTCGAAGCTATGCGAAGTAAACTTGCCCGCGACGGCTCGCAGCCAGGCAGTGCCTTTGGTGCAGAACGCCGGCTCCACCGTCAACCGGGACGGGTACGGTCAAGACCGGGGCACTTACGCCCAAAACAACGAACTGTTTTTTGAGGTCGACCGGTCGCAGTACGCCAGCGAGCCGATTTTTGCGGCTTGCGGCGCAAACCTTTTGATCCGGCGCAGCCTGATCGACGAGATCGGCGCCTTCGACGAGCGCTTCTTCATGTATTACGAGGATACCGACCTTTCGTGGCGGGCCCGTTTGAGCGGCTGGGACATAATTTATGCCAGTGACGCCGTCATCCGCCACATCCACTGCGGGTCCTCCAAAGAATGGTCTCCCTCGTTCTTGTTCCATACCAGCCGCAACCGCCTGGCGATGCTGATGAAAAATGGGAGTTTCCGCCAGGTCGCCCGCAACTGGGGCCGGTATTACCTCGCCGCCGTCAAACACACGCTCGGGCTGGCAAAGGCATTTATAAGGCGTGACGCCGGTCGAAGAGCAATTTGGAATAACCTGAAAATCCAATATAAGTCTTGCCTATCCCTCTTGGTCTGGCTGCCGCGGCTGCTCTGGGATCGGACTGGCATCCTCGGGAAACGCCGCACAAGCGCGGAGGAGATCGATCGGTGGCTGACAACCTGACCTGGCTCTGGAGACGTGTATGAAAGTCGGCATGTACAACCGATGGCTTGCAACCCTGGGCGGCGGCGAAAAACACAGCCTCACCATCGCTCAATATTTAAGCCAGAACCACGACGTGCACGTGATTACCCACAAACCCGTGCCTGCCGATGAGATTTCGCACCGTTTGAACCTTGATTTATCCCGTGTGTGTATCGACGTGATTCCGAGCCGCAGCGCCTTAGAGGTCACCCCCTTAACCAGCGAATACGACCTGTTTATCAATGCGTCCTACATGGATTTCATCCCCTCGAAGGCGCCGCACAGCGCGGCGGTGATCTATTTCCCCGCCGCTCCTGGGGCGGGCGGAAATGCGCGCCTGCGCTATCGCCTCGGCTGGGCATTGAAACGCTGGTTTATGGTGCCCACCCTTTCCGAAGGTTTTGAGCGCTTTCGGACGGGATCATCCAATTTACGCCAGTTAGAGGTAGGGTTTCCCTTGCGCTTCAAGCTGCCGCCGAGCAGTGAAGCTTACCAGGTCAGTTTTCAATTGGCCAGCCTGCACCCGGCCATCGGAGAGGTTCGCCTGGTGCTGGACGGGCAGATCGTCGAAGTAATTCGCTTCAGCACATTGGATGAATCCAGGCCAATTACGCTGAATGTCCCGGCATCTCCCAACCGCTTGCACGATTTAAGCTTCGAGGCGCCCGGTCTGGATCATTCTCTATCCAGGGCCGCCCGCCTGGCGCTTTCCCCGCTCGTCGTAAACACGCCGCGGTTCAAGTCCTTCCACTCCATCCTCGGCGGCGCCCTGGGAGAATACGGGGCGCGCTTCCAGTTGCTGCCCCTTCCCCATTCCGACCTCCATGACGCAATCGATTCTTACGACGCGCTCTGGGCCATCTCTGAATATACCCGGCGCTGGATAAAGACCTATTGGAAGCGGGACAGCGCAGTGCTCTATCCGCCGATCGACATCGAGAACTTTTCGCCGGCGCCCAAGAAGAACCAGGTGCTCAGCGTGGGGCGCTTTTTTGCCGGCGGGCACAATAAGAAACACCTGGAAATGGTGAAGGCATTCAAAGGCCTGGTCGATGGCGGGCTGAAGGATTGGGAACTGCACCTGGTCGGCGGATCGACCCCGGGCAACCTGCACGAAAAGTACCTGGCAGAGATCATATCCGAAGCGGCCAATTATCCGATCAAGGTCCACCCGGATATGGCCTACCCTGATTTGCTCAAGCTGTACAACGAAAGCGCCATTTACTGGCACGCCAGCGGCTATGGTGAAGATGAAGCCCGCGATCCCGTCCGGTTCGAACATTTCGGCATCACCACGGTCGAAGGCATGGCCGCAGGCTGCGTGCCGGTGGTCATTGCCAAAGGCGGGCAGCCGGAGATCGTACGGCACGGAGAAAACGGGTATTTGTGGAGTACGCTGGATGAATTAAAACAATTCACCTGGAACCTTGCAGTAAATCCAAGTCTACGACAATTGCTGGCCGCCTCTGCCCTGGCAGACAGTCATAAATATTCAAGCCAGAATTTTCAAAATAATCTCAAAGAACAGTTAGGAGCGATTGGGGTCAGTTAATAGAGAATTTTTCGGATGATTTTTTTTATTAGCGTTGTTGTTGAAGGGAATCTACGATTTATGCTGACATATAATCGATGGAATACCATCTTCAAAGTATCGCTAAGATAATAACTTCCAAACCATTTTTCGGCCAATTTTTCTCTTCGATTTTCACGTTCCGTCAATTTTATTAAGGTATCAGAATCTTTAAGAATCGACTTTTGTGGACGCCCCACAAAATACGAGAACATAGGGGGGACTTTTTTCTCAATCGTGAGTTCCCTATCCATTCTTAACACGTAATCGAGCACTTCGTCTTGAACTTTCTTTTCGAGCTTCGGAAGATTCTCGTTATGGGTTAGGATCTCATATGCAATCCCACCACCGGTATCGCGCCTCTCCAATAAATCAAAATATTGTTGGACCGTCTCGATGATCAGCTCTGAATGAATCGCTTCTGTTGGGTCAACCGATAACATCGTTGGCAAATGCGAGTAGATCAGAGGCGATCTTCGAGCATTTTCAGGTAGGCTCTGATTGATTTTACGGATTAAATTCCATTGGGATACTGGATATTGATTGCGGTGTGGACCGATGTAGTCGAAATTAACGAAAAGGCCGCCGGGTTTCAAGGTCTTGCACAAGATCCGTACAAATCGGTCTATGAACTGGGTGTGGTGAAGAGCGGCCACATTGATTATGAGATCAAATTGGTCAGCGGCAAAGTCAATCTGGTTGACATCTGCCTGGAAATATTCGATAGAGCGGTCGTTCTTCTCTTTCTTAGCTACTTGCAGCAAATCACGCGAAATATCAAAAGCAATTATTTTTTCCGCGATTCCGTTATCGATAATCGACCTTTCGACCCAGCCATTGCCACAATTAAATGAAAGAGCAAGTTTAGGTTTGGGGTGGCAGTATTTTTCTCTGAAATGTTGCATCCAATAAATAGTCTTATCCCCGCTAAAATTCTCACTCATATATTCCACTACTCGCGAATAATCGTTCCAGTAGTGGTCTTTATAATATACAGAACTGTCGATATTCTTTGACGACGGCATAGGTTCTTTCCAAATTACGAGGTTCATGCCAAGCTTTTTTCCACAAGACT
This sequence comes from Anaerolineaceae bacterium UBA700, assembly GCA_002298885.1. The sequence goes on along the minus strand of DBMK01000024.1, from coordinate 22,533 downwards.
TCCCTATTTTACTTCAGCCAGAAATTCAATTGTAATAGGATCAAACAATTATTGCTTATCCTTACACCCCTACTAATTTTTTGCCGAATTTAAGCTATACGGTAGACTTTCAAGATTGTAAGGGATTTCCAATTGCGAAATAGCTATAATCGCTATTAAGAAGAATTGATAGAGTTCGAAAATATAGATGAAACATCGCGATTGCTGATAATAATACAAGCACTGAAATTCATCGAAAAGATGCCTGAGTGAAGGAGGGGTCGAGAAATTCCGGGCAAACGTTTGTCAGTTTTGCATAACCTATTGCATCATTTGGCGACGTATCAGTTATACCCGTATATTGTTCGAATAAAAGGTAAATAATGCCGGCAGAAAAAACGAGAAACTACCTCCAAAGTGTATACCGAACTTGCCTTGTGTTTATCCTGACTCTGTTCTTAATGAATGGAGTCTCTACCCCCCTTGTTGTAAAAGCAGCATCGATCATTCGAGTTTCCACCAGCGGCAGCGACAGCGCATCCTGCGGCAGCCAGAGCGCTCCCTGCCGCACTATTCAATATGCAATTGACAAAAGGGCGTCTTCCGGAGACACGATCATGGTGGCCGGAGGGACCTATAACTACAACGGCAGTGTCGATACATGCAGCTTCCTGGTAACGCGAGCGGTTGTGTGCATTGTCGATAAGAACCTCAGTATTTATGGGGGCTACAACCCTTCGAATTGGTCCGGCCCGAACCTGCAGCAAAACCCGACCGTTATCGATGGCGGCGGGAGCCGACGCGGGGTTGCCATCGTAGCATATAACACCACCGCAAACCTGACCATGGATAGTTTTACAATCCAAAACGGCCTCGCCCAGGGATCGCCTACTACGGATAATTTTGTTAATGCAGGTTTCGGCGGCGGCATGTGGGCGCAGTTGAGTTCCGTAACGCTGCGCAATGTAACTTTCTTGAATAATCGCTCGGTCGGGGCAAATAATTCGTCGCCGGCCGGTGGATCTGGCTCGGGCGGCGCTCTGGCTATCCAATCCACCAAGCAAGGCAGTTCCTCGCTGACGAATGTCACTTTTATCGGAAATACGGCTGCCGGCGGCAGCGGCTCCAGCCGGGGAGGTGTTTCGCTGGGCGGCGCCATATTTACCTATCAAGCCACTTTATCGGGGACCAATCTTACCTTTACCAATAACTCTGCGCGTGCCGGAAGCTCCTCCGGCAGCGGCTCCGATGGAGGGCTGTTAGCGGATGCACTGGGCGGAGCCGGCGGATTCTCCGTTGGGAGCAATATCGACTTTCGAAATGTAACCGCAACCGGGAACCAGGCTGTGGGTGGTAATGCCGGCTCGAATGGGAGTGCCGGTGGAGGATTTGGGGGCGCATTTGAAACCGAAAAAGGCTCGTTTAAGCTTACGAACGCCCGAATCCAGGGAAATTCTGTTACAGGTGGAGTAGCCAAAATTGGCGGCGCCGGGATGGGCGGCGGCCTGATGACGGATGACTCAGATACGACAGTCGACCAGACCTGGGTGATTGCAAATAACGCCAAGGCCGGTGGTTCTTCTACAAGCTACCAGGCCGGCGCCCCGGGCGGTGGAGGTGGTTATTTTGTTTATTGGGGCTCCAGCGGGACCCGTACGATCACCATTACAAATTCAGTCTTTGCCGATAATAAAGCCGAAGTAGGCACTCCCGGAACAATCATCGGCGGAGGCGGCGGAGGAGCTGTTTTTCAGGGCGTCCAGGCTGTGGTAACCCATTCAACCTTTGCCCGCAACCAGCTAGGCTCAGGATTGAAAGTAGGCCAGGCAATAACCGTTTTGGGCAACGGCGACGGAACCGCCAGCAGTTTGAGCAGCCTGACGATGCGCTATAGTATTATTTCTGACAACACTTGGGGTGGCAGCAGCTCGGCAGTAACCGTTCTAAAGAACAACTCGGCAACGTTCACCAGCGTTCTATTTGCAAATAATACTCGGGATACAAATTCGGATGGCCGTCCGATGGCAGCGGGAAACATCACCTTGAACAGCCCCATATATAATGCCAGCGTGGGTTACGCCTCCCCCGGCAGCCCAAACTACGACTACCACCTGGCGGCCGGTTCCAGTGCCATCGACCAGGCACGCGGCAGCTCGACTACGGTCGACATCGATGGGGTTTCGCGTCCGCAAGGCGCTGCGCCTGATGTTGGAGCAGTCGAATATAAATTAACTAAGCCTGCCCTGGCCGCAAGGCCGACCAGCATCAGCCTGATGACCGATAAAAACAATTCGGTGACATTATACGGACAGATCGATGCTACGTTTGGCCAGGGAATTAGCTGGAATGCCGCCGCCAGCGGGAGCTGGCTCTATTTCGGCACCTCCGGCACGAACCAGCAGACCAGCGGGGCCTGTGGAACCACCGTCGTCTTCCGGCTCGAGCCCGGGGTGGTTAACTACGGGACTTACAACACCACCGTCCAGGTCACGTCTTCCTCAGCCGATCCAATTTCCATTCCCGTCAAGTTGATCAAGGTCCAAACTTTATATAAGAATTTCATCCCGATCACAAGAAAATAGCACCAGATAAAAAATATGGTTTGGGTCTGGTTTGCGGCAAAGCGGCAAACCAGACCCAATTTTTTATTATCGAAAAGCGCATGATAGAATAAACTTAAATATTAACCCAAATGCGCTACTCCATTCCTGCTGAAGTGAAACCCGAGTTCGTCGCCGGCCGGCCAACCCTATCGACGCCCCAAAACGGCAGAGTGGCGCTGGATAAGACGATGCTGTCTCTCTGGCAGGCCGCCGGCGATCACACCCTGGGCGAAGTGGTAGCCTCGTTCCGGGCCAGGCTGGCGTCTCCGCCGGCCGTTGCCGCCGGGCTGGCCTGCCTGGCCGAAGCCGGGCTGCTGCAGCGCGCTGACCATCCCTCCCCGGACCAACCTGCCAGGCAGGAACCAGGCCCAATTCCTTCCGGTCCGTCCATCTCGGCTGTCATCGTGGCCTTTAACGGCTTGAAATGGATGCCCAACTGCCTGGACTCCTTAAAAGCCCAATCCATGCTGTGCAAAGAGATCATCCTGGTGGACAACGCCTCCGGCGATGGGACTGCAGAATGGGTGGCAGCCAATTACCCGGAAGTATGCCTGCTGAAAATGGAGCAGGCGGTCCCGTTCGCAAAAGCGCTCAATGCCGGCCTGGCCAAGGCCGGCGGCGATTTTTACCTGGCCCTCAACCAGGACGTGCGCCTCGACCCGGGCGCAGTCGCCGCCCTGGCCGCGGCCGTGGATGCCCCGCAGACCGCGGCAGTTGCCGCCAGCCTGCACTTTACCTGGGCAGAGGCCTTTCTGAACGGCATTGGCAACCAGGTGCGCCGGGTTGGCTGGGGGATGGACAACTTCATCGGCCATCTTGACCTGGGGCAGTTTGACAGCAAGGTCTCCGATGTGCCATCGATGTGCCTGGCGGCGGCCCTCATCAGCCGCAAGGCCTGGGAGCAGGTGGGACCGTTGGACGAGCGCTTTCCCATGTACTATGAGGACAGCGAATGGTCATATCGAGCCCGGCTGATGGGCTGGAGCGTGCGCGCCGCGCCGCAGGCCATTGTGTTCCACGCCTTTGGCGGGCAGGGCCCGGCCAATGACACCGGCGCCAACGCAGTCAAGCTCAAGAATGTGGTCTACGGCAGGCTCCATTTCACCGCCAGGCTTCTGAGCGGCTGGTCCAGGACCGGCCGCTTGATCAGCGCCGGAGCGCAGGACCTGCTCGGGCTGCTGGCGGCGGTCGTCCGCCTCAATTTCCACACTGCAGCAGCCTATTGGCAGGGTTGGTCTCTATGGCTGAAGCAGCCGGACCCTCCGCTCCGCTTTGAGCCGAACACCCAGGCGGCCGTGTTTACAGCCATAAGCGATATCCCCTGCCCGCGCGTCTGGCGGGGCATGCCGGAGCTGACCTGGGATTTAGTTTGCAGCGATTACCTGCCGACGATGCTGTCCGGCCAAACCCGACCCATCCCAGAGTTAAGCGAATTAACCGCCGGCGACCTCAAACCGGTCCGGGTCAGCATCAGTACTCGGTTGGCCTTGTTGTACGAAGGAGAAGGCCTGCGGGCCGTACTGCGCTATTTTTGGCGGACATTGCGTTGGAAATTGGGCTAAACGAGGGCGGGGAAAAACACTTGGATATTCTTCACGTCGTACAGGGCTACACCCCAGCGGTGGGCGGGACCGAACTCCAGATCCAGCGCGTGTCCGAAGAGCTGGTCAGCCAGTTCGGGGACCGGGTGACCGTTTTTACCACCGATTGCTTCAACGCCGGCGGATTCGTAGACCCTTCAGCGCCGCGCATGCCCGCCGGCTTGGAGGAGATCAACGGCGTGCGGGTAAGGCGCTTTCGGGTGGTCAACTGGGCCGGGCCGCTGCTGAAACCGGTGCAGTGGCTGGCCTTTAAATTGGGGCTGCCATTCAACGAGTACCTGCGCGTCTGGTACAGTGGGCCGCACATCCCCGGGCTGGCAGCCGCGATCGAAGGACAGCCGGCGGATGTCGTCGTAGGCGCATCCTTCCCACTCCTGCACATGTTCACAACGCTGAAATCGGCGCAACAGGCCGGGCGGCCGGTGGTGCTGATCGGTAACCAACACCCGCAGGACCGCTGGGGATACCAGCGCCCGATGATCGATAAGGCCATCCGCCGGGCCAACGCCTATATTGCCATGACCGGATACGAAGCCGATACCGTGATCCAACGCGGCGCTCCGGCTGACAGAGTCGTTACTATAGGAAGCGGAGTCGACCCCGCCGCATTTACCTCCGCCTCCCGGGAAGCGAGCCGGCTGCGCCTGAACCTGCCTCAATCCGCTCCAGTAGTGGGGTTTATCGGACAGCTCGGCCGGAACAAAGGGGTCGACACCCTGCTGCGGGCCATGCCGGCCGTCTGGCAGGCGTTCCCGGAGGCGCGTCTGCTGGTCGCCGGCGCCCGGACCAGCTACCAGCCGCACCTGGAGGCGATTATTGCCGCTTGGACGCCCGAGCAGCGCACTCGGGCCGTGTTCCGCTACAATTTTGCCGAAGAGGAGAAACCCGGCCTGTTCTCCGCCCTGGACGTGTTTGCCTATCCTTCAGGCTACGAATCCTTCGGCATTGCTTTTCTGGAAGCCTGGGCTGCCGGAAAGCCGGTGATCGGCTGCCGCCGCGGCGCGGTCCCCTGGGTGGTCCAGGCAGAGGTCGACGGGCTGCTGGTTGAATGGCAGGACGAAGATTCACTGGCCAAAGCGGTGATTTCATTGTTAAGCAACCCGGAGAAAGCACGCAGCCTGGGGGAAATGGGCAGGAAAAAGGTGCTGGAAAAATATACCTGGCCCGCCATCGCCCGGCGTTTTCGAGAAGTCTATCAAAATGCGGCGCTGAAAAAACTACAGAATTAAAAATTTACCTCTTCTGATATACTTTGAGATATCTATCCAGCCAGCCCGAAAACCTTAACCACCCATGCTCCCGAATAAAAGTTCATTTCATCGAACCTTCCTCCTAATCATTTTTGCTTTCTTATTATCCGGCTGCGCCGGGGTGGTCGGGCAGGGGCAATACCAGCTTGCGCAAAATTTCCAGCCAGATATCTCGCCGACATCCCAGGTCGGCCAGACGTTCACCTCTCGCAACGCCGGTTTGTCCGGGTTGCAGATCTACATGGCGCCCGAGGCATCCGATCCTCCTTCCGGGAACATCGTGCTCCATCTGAAAGAAAATGCGCAGGCAGAGGATATCCTCTACGCCATCCTCGCCGCACCTTCGATCGACCACCCCGGGTATTATCGTTTCGACTTTATGGCGCAAACGGATTCCTATCAAAAGAATTATTACCTGCTGCTCGAGATGCAAGGCAGCGGATCGATCCGCGTGGGCACGGCAAGCGGTGACACGTACCTGGATGGAGCCCTGTACCTGAACGGAATACCTCAGGACGCACAACTTACCTTTCAGCAGGTATACGCGCCGGCCGGCCTGGCCTTGGGGATGGCGCAGCAGGGATTGGATTGGTTGTGGAAGCTCCTCCTGGCCTGCCTGGTGTTCGTCATTCCGGGCTGGGCGCTGCTCAGCGGACTCTGGGCGGGCTGGCCTGGCCTGGATTGGATGGAAAAGCTGGGCCTGGCAGCCGGGGTCAGCCTGGGAGCCATCCCGGTCGTCTTCTTATTCACCGATTTAGTCGGCCTGCACCTCGGACCGCTTTACGCCTGGCTGCCTGCCGGTGTCGGCCTGGTGTATCTGGCCTGGAAGAACCGCTCGCTCCTGCACATGGGGGCGCGCCTGCCGGCCTTTAAAAAAGTGGATTGGGCGTCTGCCAGCCTGCTTATTGCCGCCCTGTTCGTGGTGGGGGTGCGGCTGTGGGTGGTGCGCGGCATCGATTTCCCGCTGTTCGGCGACGCCTACCAGCACACGATGATCACACAGTTAATGCTGGACCAGAACGGATTATTCCGTTCCTGGGCGCCTTACGTCCCCTATACCTCGCTGACCGTCCAATACGGTTTCCCGGCTGCGGCGGCGGTGTTTGCCTGGGTCAGCGGGCTGGGGGCGGCAGCTTCTACGGTGTGGGTGGGACAGGTGCAAAATGCGCTGGCTGTGCTGGCGCTGTATCCGCTGGCGCTGCGGCTCTCGCAGGGCCGGCGCTGGGCGGGCATCGTTACGATCCTCCTCGGCGGCCTGTTCATCCCCATGCCGATGATGTACGTCAATTGGGGCCGGTTCGCCCAGCTCGGCGGCCAGGTGATCCTGCCGGCAGCCATCTGGCTGACCTGGGATGCCCTTGCCGGCCAACGGCTGGACCTCAAGAAAATGGGGCTGGTTGGCCTGACGCTGGCCGGGATGCTGCTCACCTATTACCGCATGCTCTTCTATTTCGGTACCTTCTTCATTGCCTGGTTCCTGCTGTGGGCACTGCCGGAATGGCGGCTCAATTTCAAGAAATGGCGCACATTCCTGCTGTCCGTTGCGGCAATCGTCGCCGTCTCCCTGGCGCTGCTGCTGCCCTGGTTGGTACGGGTCAAAGGTTCGACGCTGGCGACCGGCATCGAAAATGGACTCACAGCAGCCGCCTCTCCGCTGCAAGGCATCCTGCTGGATTATGCCAGTTGGAAGGAGGTCGGCAATTACGTCACCCCGGTCATCCTGGGGCTGGCCGCGCTGGCCGCGGTTTGGGGCCTCGTGCGCAGGAACTGGATGGTGGCGGGTATTGCGCTGTGGGCCGGCCTGTTGGCCGCGGTGCGGGCAGGCCAGTTGATCCATTTGCCCGGCGCCAACATGATGCAGAGCTTTGCTGTGCTGATCTTTCTGTACGCCCCCGCCAGCCTGCTGGTCGGATGGCTGCTGGGCGAAGCGGCGGAGTGGCTGGGCCGGCATTTAGGCAGGACTGGAGCAGCCTTGCTAACCCTACTGGTCATAGGCTGTTCAGCCTGGGGCGCATACGGGTTCAGAAACATGGCCAACCCGGCGGGTTTCGGATTGGTGACCCGCCCCGACGTGCGCGCTGCAGAGTGGATCCGGCAAAACACGGATCCGGGCGCCACATTTCTGGTGGAGGGCTTCCGCATTTATGATGGAAGGTCGGCGGTAGGCAGCGACGCAGGCTGGTGGCTGCCCCTGCTGGCCAACCGCAAGAACAGCATGCCGCCCCAATACGCCTTGTTGAACGAAGCGCCCCGGCCCGCGGATTACTCACAAAAAGTGGTCAACCTGGTGGCTGCCCTGGAGAAGAATCCTCCAACCACGCCAATCGCCCTGGCGGCATTATGCCAAATGGGGATCACCCACGTTTACATCGGCCAGGAACAGGGGCTGATCGGGATAAACGCCGTCCAGCTTTTCAACCGGGAACAATTCTTGAACAACGACCAGTTCACCGAAATCTATCACCAGGACCGGGTCTCGATCTTTTCACTGAACTCCCAGGCCTGCCAGAAAGCCCTGCATGAAGACCTTCCTAAGCCTTAACGCCATCAAGCCGGGCAGGCTGCTGCTGGCTGCGCTGCCAGTCCTCTATCTGGAAGGGCTGCAGGCATTACTTGGGAATCCTTTCGCGCCGGTTACGCTGATCGCGGCCATTCTTTTCACGCTGGGCGTCCTGGGGCTGGCGGCCTGGCCGGGGTACCAGCCCGCCGAAAAGGGCTTCGGCAAATACAGCCTGGCCTGGCCAGTGCTGGGATTGATCTGCCTGGCAGGAATCGCGGCGGCGGCTGTTAGTCCGCTTTTGGCCTGGATTGGGCTGGCGGCCTTCCTGGCGCTGTCGCTGGGGGTCCAGGACGCCGCCGGCGGGCGAAGCTTCTCGATCCGCTGGTGGGTTTCGGCCATCCTTACCGGCGGTTTGGCATCCCTCCTGGTTGTTTTTTTCAACCAGGTCCTGACGCGCTTCTCTGAGGAGGAATTCTTCGCCGCCGTCCAGGCCGTTTTCCTGTTCGGCTACTGGCTCTGCCTGGCAATCGGGCACACTGCGCTGCGCAGCCAATTCCATGCGGGACGCTGGCTGAAGGTTCGGAATATTTACCCGGCCGCTGCCGGCCTGGTCGCCCTGGTCCTGGGCATTTTCGGCATCGTGCGCAGCTACCAGGCCAGTTTTTACACGGCCGACGTCAGCCCTTATGCGGGCATCTCGGCTGAAACGCCCTTCCTGTGCGGAAATGCCGCATCCCCTGCCCCGGCCGAGGACACCGCCTCCTTCTACCAGGACTATCTCCAGACTGTTGCCGCCAACCCCAAGCTCGCGGCCCCGGACGAGGGTTTATTGTTCGTAGCCACCGGCGACCCGAAGTGGGCCAGCGCCTTCCACGACGCGCTTTTAGCTGAAGCTGCGCAGAACCTGTACACCGGCCCAGCCAACAGCGTCAAGTTCGACCAGTACCTGGCTGCGCTGCGCGTCTACGCTTACGGGCAGGTGCGCGCCGTAAAACCGGACCTGTTCACGCCGGCGGAACAGGCCCGGCTCGAGGCCTGGTTTCACGCCATCAACCGGCGCGCCCTGACGGTGGAATGGGTCGACTGGCTGTACGGCGTGGCCTTTTCGTACGTCCCCAAGGGCCCCTACGAAAACCAGGAGAACGGCGCCGGGCTGATTGCCCTGCTGCAAGCCGAGCGCCTGGCCGACCCGGCCCTGGCCCAGCAGAACCAGGACTACCTGGCCAACAACCTGCGCGGCTGGGCCATGCGCTTCCACAACACCGACGATTCTTTGAATTACCAGGGCGAATGGATCACGAATGCCTATTTCCAGCAGATTGCCACCGGCAAGGCCCTGCCCCAGAACGTCAAGAACTCGTTCGAGCTGGCGCTCCTGCAGATGCTGCCCGACGGGCGGGCGCCTCAGTACAATATACCAAATGCCTATTCGATGACCAACACCCTGTTCCTGGGGGGCGAACTTCTGAAGGACAACCACTACCTGTGGCTGGCGAATAAGGCCTTAAGTACGGCCAAAGCTGAAGCCATCCCCCTGGTATCTCAGCCGGGCGTCGACGGATCGATCAATCCGGGCCCGGCAGCGGCCCCGAGCCAGGGCTCGTGCCTGTTGTATAGCGATTCCGGCCTGCCCACCCAGCTTGGCCCGCTGGCGCCGGACAAGATCGTCTTCCGCGACGGCTGGTCCGACGACGCCACCTACCTGCTGCTCAACCTGCGCTTCACCGGCTGGCACCGCTATAAAGGCACCAACACAGTCACCCTGTTGGATAAGGGCGGTCCGCTGGTCAGCGAGGCCATTTCGGGCCAGAGTTTTTCCTGGCTGCCCGTGGGCCGCGCCTTGTTCCGGGATAAACGTATCCCGCGCCAGAACTTGAACGGCCTGCAGGTGCCGCGCCGCGGATTGGACGCCGTGCTGAACGAACTGCTGGGATACGGCAGCCCATGGGCCCAGGACCCGCCCTTTTATGCCCGGGTGGACCAGTTCTCGACCGGTCCTGAAATGGACGTCAGCCAGACCAGCCTGGTGGATTGGAATGGCTGGACGCAGACGCGCAAGATTTATTTCGCCCACAACGGCATCACGGTCATCCTGGACGATGCCCAGGGGCCCGCAACGCAGTCAAGCGCCATTAGCTGGACCATTATGGGGGACCGGCAGACTGTTCCCGGCCGCTTCATTTTGGCCAGCAAGGCTGCCAGTGCGGAGATGGTCCTGTTGCCGCAGCAGGATGGGGCCATTCAATTCACGCCGGACGACGACCCGGCCACGCCCGGCGCCAGCCAGATTATGTATAAGAGTCCAACCAGCGGCCATTTGCGCCTGGTCACCCTCCTGCTGACCGGGGATTGGGTGGGGGCGCAGGCCAATATCACCGGCTCCGGCTCGAGCCAACGCCTCGTTATCGTGCAGCAAGCCAAAACCTTTGAGTTAGATTTAAACATATCCGGGAGATAAAGTAAGGGTGGAACATCTAAACCCAACGGTTCTGATCCTGAGCGGCGTGCGCGGGGATACCCGGCGCTACCGCACCCTTCACCTGCACCAGCAGCTCAGGCTGTCCGGCCTGGACAGCCTGAATTCGCACACCACCGACCTGCGCCTGCCGGAGCTGGCGCGTCGGGCGGCAGTGATGGTGCTGCACCGGGTGACCTACGATGACTATATCGCCGCCCTTATCCAGGGCGTGCACGACCGCCAGGGATTGGTGCTGGTGGATACGGACGACCTGGTCTTCGATCCACAGGCTTTCCAATGGATCGACAGCCCGGATTTCCAGGACCCGCTGCGCGCCGCGCTTTACCAGGAAGATATGCTCCGCTACCGGCAGACGCTGGAAGCTGCCGACGGGGTGCTGGCCTCGACCGAATACCTGGCCCGGGCCGTGCGCGCCCTGGGAAAGCCGTGCTGGGTGCACCGCAACGCTGCCAACCTGGAGATGGTACGCCAATCCGAACGTATGCGTAAGCACCCCCGCCCGGTGGACGGCAAGATCGTGGTCGGCTACGCCAGCGGCACGCCGACTCACAACCGCGATTTCGGGCTGGCGGCGGGTGCGCTGCAAAGCCTGCTGCAAGCGCACCCCGAGGCAGAGTTGCAGATCATCGGCTACCTCGACATGGACCAGAGTTGGAAGCTCTTCGGGCCGCGTCTGAAGCGATATCCCGCCGTCAACTGGCGAGTTTTGCCGTTCTGGCTGTCACGGCTGGACGTCAACCTGGCGCCGCTGGCGCTGGACAATCCCTTTTCGCAGTCGAAGAGCGAGATCAAATATATGGAAGCGGCCCTGGTGGGCGTGCCGACGCTGGCCAGCCCGACAGACGCCTTTGCCAGCGCCATCCGCCCTGGTGAAAATGGCTTGCTGGCTGCCAGCCCCGACGAATGGCGAGCGCAGCTCGAACGGCTAACCGATCCGGCCCTGCGCCAAAAACTGGGCCAGGCGGCCTACGCCGACGTTCAGCAGCATTACTCGCCGCAGGCACGGGCGCGCCAGGCGGTGGCGCTGCTCAATACAGTCGCGGCTGAATTGGGCTGCCCCTACCGCTGGCAGGAGAAATTCGATCCGCCGGCCGATCCTCAGGCGCTGGGATGGGATGAGGAACTGGAACGCCACCCCACACTGGGCGAGATGGGGCTTTACACCCTGCGCCAGCGCGGGGCAGGCACGCTGGCCAAACAGATGCGGGTCTATGCCCGGCGCTGGATGGCGCGCTGGATCCCCTACGGAAAGACGGAAAGACAATGAGCGCCCCGGATATCTCGATCTGCATCGTTGCCTTCAACACGTGCGACCTGCTGCGCGACTGTCTGCGCTCGCTTTTCGAATCGCAGACCGGCGTCTCCTTTGAAGTGATCGTGGTGGATAACGGCTCACAGGACGGCACCCGCAGCATGCTGGCGGCCGAGTTCCCCCAGTCACGCCTGATCCAATTGGAGCGCAACGAAGGCTACACGCGGCCGATGAACCTGGGGCTCAAAGCCGGGCAGGGCCGCTACCTGATGCAGCTCAATCCGGATACGCTGGCCCAGCCCGGCATGCTGGAAGCGCTGCTGGGCTTTATGAATGCGCACCCGCAGGCCGGCATCTGCACTCCAAAGGTGCTCAACCGGGATGGCACGCTGCAGAAGCAGTGCCGGCGCAGCGCCGCCCGACCCTGGGACGTGCTGACTTATTTCAGCGGCCTGTCCAGGCTGTTCCCGCGCAGCCGCCTGTTCGGGCGCTACTTGATGACCTACCTGGACGAAAATGAGGTCGCCGCGGTGGAGGCCGTCTCCGGGTCGTGCATGCTGATCCGGCGGGCGGTTGTCGAAGAGATCGGCTACCTGGACGAGGCATTCTTCGCCTACCAGGAGGACGCCGATTTCTGCTTCCGGGCGCGGCAGGCCGGGTGGGAAATTTATTACGTCCCGGCGGCGCGGGTGATCCATTACGGGGGCCAGGGCGGCTCAGGCGTGCGGCCTTACCAATCCATCCTGCAGTGGCACCGCTCCTATTTCATCTATTACCGCAAACACCTTGCGCGGGACTATTTCTTCCTGCTGAACTGGCTGATGTACTCCGGGATGGCGCTCAAATTAGGTTTAAGCCTGGGGATTAACTTCTTCCGCAAAGAAAAAGTTGTGGGAAGTAGAAAGCCGTAAAAAGGTAAACCAATTTCACCACACACCTGCCCTGNNGTGCCAGGGCAGGTGTGTGGTGATGATTTTTAAACCCTGAAATAACCTACTTCTGGGTGATTTCCAACTTTGCCAGCGAGGCCAGGAGGCGTTTGAAGCCGACGCTTTCGAAGATCACATCCAGGGTCTCCTCGCCATCCAGGATGCGGCTCTCGATGACCATCCCTTCGCCCCACGACGGATGTCGCACGCGCATTCCGGAGCGATACTGCTGCTGGACGATCGGCGCCGGGCGTGCGGGCGGCGCCGGTGCCGGACGGGGTGCCAGGGTGGTGCCCCCATCCCAGCGCATGTCATCCCGCCAGCGGCTGTCGCGCTCCTTGCGCTCCTCGCGGTAGGAGGAATACGCCGAATCGCGCCCGCTGCGGCGGGGGGAGCTGCGCTGGATCAGCCCGTCAGGGATGTCGCGCAGGAAACGCGAGGGGATGCTGGCCTCGAACCCGCCGTAGGTCGTGCGCTGGTCGGCGCGCACCAGGTACAGTCGGTTCTTGGCGCGGGTCAGGCCCACGTAGAACAGGCGGCGCTCCTCGGCCATTTCCTCCGGCTCGTCCAGCGAACGCGAGTGCGGCAGCAGGCCCTCGTCCAGCCCGATGATGAAAACCTGGCCGAACTCCAGACCCTTGGCGGCGTGCAGGGTCAGTAAAGTGGGGGCGTTGGCCTGCTCCGGCAGGGTGTCCTGGTCGGAGACCAGGGCCAGGGTCTCGAGGAAGACCGGCAAACCGCGCTCCTCATACTCGAATGCCAGGCGGCGCAGCTCCTGCACGTTTTCCCAGCGGTCGCTGCCTTCATCGGAACCGTCGTCGATGTAGGGCTGGTAGACGATATCCGACACGATCTTGTCAAACAGCATCGGCAGGCTGACCAGGTTCATCTGGTCGCGCCAGGATGCCAGCATAGCCCCAAAATCGGCCATGACGCCGGCGCCGCGGCCCGAAAAGGCCTTCCAGTAACTTGAATCCATGCCCTTACGGCCCAGGTCGAGCAGCAGGTCCCCGGGCGCGAGGCTGGCCTGCTGGGCCACCAACTGCAGGTTGACCAAAGTCTTGTCGCCAATGCCACGCGGCGGCACGTTGATCACCCGCCCCAGGCTGATCTCATCGGATGGGTTCTGCACCAGGCGCAGGTAAGCGATCAGGTCCTTGACCTCGCGCCGGCCGTAGAAACGCTGCGCCCCGACCAGGCGGTAGGGCACCCCGGCGCGCAGGAAGGCCTCTTCCAACAGGCGGGATTGGGCATTGGTGCGGTACATCACCGCAAAATCGCTGGCCTTGACCCCGCCGCCAGCCAGTCGCTGCTGGATGGCGTCTACCACGTAGGCCGCCTCGGCGTGGTCGTTGACTGCTTCGTGCAGCACAATACGCTCGCCGGCACCGCGCTCCGAAAACAGGTGTTTGGGCGTACGGTACGGGTTGCGGTCGATCACCCCGCGGGCCGCGTCAAGCACGGTCTGGGTGGAGCGGTAGTTCTGCTCGAGCAGGATTTTCTGGCAGCGCGGGTTGTCCTCCTCGAAACGCAGCACGTTGCGGTAATCTGCACCGCGCCAGCGGTAAATGGATTGGTCCTCGTCGCCGACCACGAACAGGTTGTGGTGAATGGTGGTCAGCAACTGCAGCAGGCGGTACTGGGCAATGTTAGTGTCCTGGAATTCGTCCACAAGGACGTGCTCGAAGCGCTGCGAATAGCGCTCCTGCAGGCGGGGGTTATCCTCTAAAATCTGCACCGCGTAGAGCAGCAAATCATCGAAATCGACGCTGTTGTTATCGACCAGCAGGTCCTGGTAGCGGGCATACACGCGGGCCACCACCTCGTCGCGATAGGTGGAAGCCGGGTAATCCTTGGGAATGATCAGGTTGTTCTTAGCGTTGGAGATGGTGGCGTGGATGCTGGCGGGACGGTAGAGCTTCTCGTCCAGTTTGAGCTCGCGGATGGCGCGCTTGACGATGGCCTCCTGGTCATCGGCGTCCATGATGACGAAATTCTCCTTGACCGGCAGGTACTCCACCTCGCGGCGCAGCATGCGGGCGCACACGGCGTGGAAAGTGCCCAGCCAGAGCGAATGGGCCTCCTCCTCGCCGAGCAGCGCTTCCAGGCGGGCCTGCATTTCGCGGGCGGCCTTGTTGGTGAAGGTGACCGCCAGGATGTGGTATGGCCGGACGCCCTGCCTCAACACCAGGTAAGCTGCCCGGTAAGTGAGGACGCGGGTTTTGCCCGAGCCTGGCCCGGCCAACACCAGGATCTGCCCGGTGCCGGCGGTTACGGCCTGGCGCTGCTGTTCGTTAAGCCCGTTCAGGAGTTCGGTGATATCCATTTCAAGAAATATTTCGTAATTGAGTTTCGAATGCGTTTAAGTCCACCCGCGAGGTCATGTCCAGGCTGATAGGGGTGACGGACACGACCCGGTCGAACAGCAGGGTGTGAACGTCGCTGTCCTCAGGAGCCTCGCCGGGCTTGACGTCGATGCGCACCTTGACCAAGGCGTTTTCGTCGATCGACCCATCCCGCACGACGGAGGCGCGGTAGTAGCGATGCAGCGCCTGGCGGGTAACGCGCCAGGGAGTCTCCGCCGTGGCCTTGAAAGGCACGTCGACTTTTAGGACAGCCACGTCCTGGGGAAGCTGGGCTTCCAGGATCTTACGGGCAAAATACTCAGTAAAGTAGGCCGCGCCCGAAAAATCGAGGTCGGAGTAATCGAACCAGTTGGATTCAAGCAATTGGGCGGACATTGCCAGGCTGGGGATGCCGTGGGCAGCGCCTTCGAGGGCCGCCATAACCGTGCCGGAGATGGTCACGCCGCTGCCGACGTTTTCACCGTAATTAATGCCCGAGACCACGAGGTCCGGTTTATGGGGCAGCAGTTCTTCGATGGCGTGGAAAACGGCCTGGGCTGGCGTGCCGCCGACGGCGTAGACGGTCCAGTCCTGTTCGCCTACGCGCATAGCAACCGGGGTGATCTTGCCGTCCGAGGTTGGGGGCATCGAGCGCCCCATGCTGGTGGCTTGCTCGCGCGGCGCGGCTACCGTCACGTATCCCAGGCGGCTCAGCGCTTCCGCCGCGGCCCACAGGCCGGGAGAATTGATGCCGTCGTCGTTGGTGAGAAGAATTTGATAACGTTTGGCGTTCATAATGGAAAGAGAGTAGAGAATAGAGATTTGAGAGTAGTGATCAGAAATTAGAACAGAGCTAGGGGCTCTGGAAGTAAGGCTGAACCATTTTACTATACATGGCAGCGAAAAGCAGAGCGGGTTTTAATACGGGAAGGAATAAAGGGCTTGACAGGATAAAATTTACTATGTATAATAATTTTAACATCGTTAAATTTATTGGAGCGCAATAAAGCGCCGGGAGTCAAATTCAGCATGTCCAGGACCAGAAAAGAAGGGCAGCATGCGGCAATCCGGGCGGAAATCAAGGCAGCCGCCCGCCGGCTGATGGAGCAGGAAGGCACCGCGGGGGTTTCGATCCGCGGCATCGGGCGCGAGTTGGATTTGACCGCTCCGGCCCTGTACCACTATTACCTCAACCGGGATGCGCTCGTCACCGACCTGATCCTGGATGCTTTCAACGCCCTGGCTGACGCGCTGGAAGGAGCCCGGGACACGGCCAGTGCGCATTCTTGCCAGGAACAATTGATTGCCGTGCTGCTGGCCTACCGCTCTTGGGCCCTGGCTCACCCGGTCGACTTCCAATTGATCTACGGCAACCCCATCCCGGGCTACCAGGCACCTGAGGAAATTACAGTGCCGGCGGCGACGCGCAGCTTCGTGATCATCGGCGCATTGATCACTCGCTGCCTCGAAAGCGGGAGGCTGAACCCCAGGCCGGAATACGCTGCCGTCCCGCCTGAGATGAGCGAAATCATGCAGGCGCAGGCCGACCAGCTTTCCGGGCCGGACCTGCGCTTGATGCCGCTGGCGTTGTACCTCACCGCCGTAGGCTGGCCGCGCATCCACGGGATCATCATGCTGGAGCTGTTCAACCATCTCCAGCCGGTGGTCGGCGACTCTGACCAGTTCTACCGCATCCAGATCGAGGATATGCTGCGGTCGATGGGCGTAATGGCGCAGGCAGCCCACCAATAAAACGCCAATCTAAATATAGCCATTAAGCGGGTGTTGGCAATACACACCGTATTTAAACGCGCCCTTTTACCGGGGTCGCGGACCCCAATAGAGGGCGAGGAAAGGAAATTTGAATGAATACAGTTGGTGAAATCCATGTAATTTTCGGATCGGGGCCGGTCGGGCAGGCGGTTATCCGCCGGCTGGCGGCAGAGGGAAAACAGGTGCGCATCGTGAACCGCAGCGGCAGCCTGGACGCTCCGGCCGGGGTTGAAGTCCTGCGCGGCGACGCGGCTGACCCCGAATCGACGCGAGCGCTGTGCCGGGGAGCGGCAGTGGTCTATAACTGCGCCAACGCCCCCTATACCCGCTGGCCGGAGGAGTTCCCCCGGCTGCAGGCCGGGGTGCTGGCGGGCGCAGCCTCCGCCGGGGCGAAGCTGGTGGTCATGGAAAACGTCTACATGTATGGCCCGACCCACGGCCAGCCGATGACCGAAGACCTGCCGTACGCGGCCAAGACCCGCAAGGGTATCACGCGGGCGCGCATGACCGAAACGCTGCAGGAAGCGCACGCAAAAGGCACAGTGCGGGTCGCCATCGGGCGCGCCTCGGATTTCTTCGGGCCAGGCGTGATCGATTCGGCCTCCGGTGAGCGCATGTTCGGCCCCGCCGTTCGCAGCAGGGCCGTGCAGGTGTTGGGCAACCCAAACCTGGCGCACACATACACCTACGTCCCGGATATCGCCCGCGGCCTGGTGCTGCTGGGAGAGCGCGACGAAGCCCTGGGGCAGGCCTGGCACCTGCCCAGCCCGCGCACGGTCTCCACACGGGCCTTCATCGAGCTGATCTGCCGGGCCGCCGGCCAAAAGCCGCACATCCAGGCCGCGCCGCGCCTGTTGATCCAGGGGCTGGGCCTGTTCAATCCGCTGATGCGCGAGCTGGCAGAGATGCTGTACGAGTTTGAAGAGGATTTCGTGGTCGATTCAAGCCGCTTCGAGAAAACGTTCGGCATTACGGCCACTCCGTTGGAAGAAGCCATTCAAGCGACTGTGCGCTGGTACCAAAAAGGCTGAAGCCTAAATCCATTCCGCCTGGACGGTGCGCTCGTTCTGCACGTTGCCGGTGTTCAGGGTGGAGATGGGCTCGATCAACATGGCGTGGACCTCTTCTTCGGCCACCGGGCAGTGGTCGACGCCCTTGGGGATGATGACGAATTCGCCCGGGTCCAGGTGCAGATCCCGGTCGCGCAGCTTGATGACCAGGTGGCCCTTGAAGACCAGGAACAATTCGTCCTCGTTATCGTGGTGGTGTCAGACGAATTCACCGCTAAACTTGGCAATCTTGATGTACGAACCGTTCAATTCGCCCACGATGCGCGGGTGCCAGGTTTCGTTAAAAAGCGTAAATTTTTGCGCAACGTTTACCTTATCCATAAAAACCTCCCCTGTGCATAAATGGATGCGCCAGGCTGTTCCACAGTCTGCCGCATCCATTTTTCTAAATTTCTCCCTCGGCGTAAGGTAAAAAGATAGGCTGCTCGCCGGCGAGGCGCGTGAGAGCTTCGACCAGCTCCTGCGTTTTAGCAGCTTCGTATCCGTCCGGTGAGGGCGTGGTGCGGCTGCGCACGCAATCGAAGAAATGGGCCAGCTCGCCGCTGAAACCGCGCTCGGTCAGCTCCGACATCCAGCGGCCCGGGCGGTCGCCGCCGTACACTTCCTCGTGGTCCGGATATTTCACCCGCAGCTCGCGAAAGGCGCTGACCTCCACGCTCAGCTTGTCGCCGTGGATCGTCACCCGCTCCTGCCAGGCGCCGGCCTGCAGGCAGGTGAGCACCACCGCCCGCCCGCCTCCCGCCAGGCCCATCACACTGGCAGCATCAAAGACTCGGCCCTGCCGCATACTGAAGGACGTGTGCAGCGGCTGGACTTCGCCGCAGAAATAGCGCACCAGGTCGATCTGGTGGATGGTATCGTCGAGATAATTGTTGTAAAGCGAAACGTGGAAGGCCGTGGGGCGGTGTTTTTCGACCAGGACCTGGTAAATCTTGCGACCGGCGAAAAGGTCCCTGGCCTTCTGGTATAGCAGGGCGTAGCGCCGGTTGAATCCGACCATCAGCACCTGCCCGCCGGCGGCTGCCTGGTCGGCCAGGGCGCGTGCCGTGGACGAGGCATCCGTGGCCGGCTTTTCGAGGTAAACGTCGACCCCGACGTCCAGGATGCGCCGCGCCAGCTCGTAATGCGAGGCGGTGTTGGTGAGAAGGATGGCAGCGTCCGGACGGCGCTCCAGCAGGTCCTCCAGGCGGGTTGTGCCGGTATCGATCTGCCAATCCCGGCACACCTGGTCGACCGTCTCTTGGGTGCGGCTGAACAGGCCGGCGATGCGCACGCCCGGCCAGGTGCGCAGCAGGGGGAGATATGCCTTGCGGGCGATCCCCCCGGCGCCAACGACGATGATATTGAGCGGTTTTGGGTCAGGATTCATGATTTAATTATATCCGCGCCAAGACATCCGAAGTCTGCAAGACTTCGGATGTCTGGATCAGGTCAAAGGATCCCGATGCTATAATCTCAGCAAACGAACAGCGAGAAAACAAATGAGCGATGCCTTTACGCCGCATGGACTGTATTTCGAGGAATTCAGCCTGGGACAGGTAGCCGAGACCGCCGGGCGAACCGTGACCGAGGCCGACATCGTAGCCTTTGCCGGCCTCTCGGGCGATTTTACCCGGCTGCATACCGACGCCGAATACGCCCGCCAGGCTGGATTCGGGGCGCGGGTGGCGCACGGACTGCTGGGCCTGGCCATTGCCAGCGGGCTGCTGGTGCAGCTCGGCCTGCTGACCGGCACTGTCCTGGCCTTCCGCGAGCTGACCTGGAAGTTCAGCCTGCCGGTCTACATCGGCGACACCATCCACGCTCGGGCCACCGTGGGCGAGTTGAAGCGCGTCCCGCGCCTGAAGGGCGGCATGGTCACCTTCGAGGTCGAGGTCCTCAACCAGGAGGGCAAGATCGTGCAGAGCGGGCGCTGGCTCGAGCTGGTGGCGAGCCGGGAGAAATAAACGGGGGATATTTCAAGCGTTTGCCATCCCAATTGTAGTGACGACTTTAGTCGTTACACCTGGCAGGAAACGACTAAAGTCGTTACTACGATTCCTCCGCTCGAATCAACTGGAGGCGCTGGCGTAGCGGCGCATGCCGGCGTGGAAGGCGAGCGATGCGGCGGCGCACAGGGCGAGAGCCAGCGCGCACATTGCGGCCAGCATGCCGGGAGTCAAATCGCCGGAGAGCGCCTGGGCGGGGACGGTTGTGATCATGCCCACCGGAATGATCCAGGTCAGCACCAGGCGCATCCAGCCCGGGTACAGGCCAATCGGGTAGCGGGCGATCTGAAAGACGCCGTCGAACACCCAGGTGAACAATACCCCTGGGCTCCAGAAGACCAGGGTGGTGAAGGCGAGCTGGATGGCGTACAGGATGGCCATGGCGGCGGCCAAGGCGACCAGAAAGGCCGCAACGGAGGCGGGAGCCAGCGCCTGCTCCAGGCGCGAGACGGCGACCGCCAGCACCCCCAGGCCCAGGGCCAGGTCTACCAGGGCAAAGGGGCGCCATTTACGGAAACTGACCAGGAATTGGGTGTCGACCGGGCGGATGAGGGTGAAATCCATCCGGCCGCTCCACACGTCGCCGTCCATGCCGGAGAGCGAGTCCAGGCTGGGGGCGATTACGAAATTTCTCAGGGCGCCGACGGTCAGGTAGACCCCCATCAGGGCCAGCGTCTTGACGAAATCCCAGCCCTGGACGGTTTCCACCTGGCTGAACAGCACCCAGATCCCCAGCACGCCGGTGCCCAGGTTGAGCAGCGAATGCACCAGGCCGATCCAAAAATTGGCCCGATAGGCGGTCTCTTCTTGAAAAGAAGTGCGCATGAACTGGCCGAGCAAGCGTAAAGTATGCATGCGTTCATCCTCCCAGCGCCGAATAGCGGCGCAGTCCCAGCCGCCACAGCCCAACCGAAACCGCCAGGGCGGCGGCAAGCCAGGCCGTTTGGACCGCCAGCCCGGCAGCCAACCCGGACGCATCCACCTGCCCGGTGAGCACCTCGACCGGAAAACCGAGCATGTAGCGGAAGGGCAGCACGACCGCCGCATCGTGCAACAAACCCGGCAGCAAAGCCACGGGGGCCACCTGCCCCGCCAACAAAAAGACCAATGCATCCTGCACCGCCAGCAGCGCATCGGCGCGAGTGGCCCAAAAAGCCAGCAGCGCCAGGGCATAGCCCCAACAGAAGCGCAGCGCCCAGGCCATCAGCAGGGCCGGTGCAAAGGCCAGCAGGTTCGGTAAGGTTGGGTGCAGCTCGGGGTGCAGCAGCAACGCCAGGAGGACGACCACGGGCACGTCGAACGCCAGGTAGACCACTTTTCCGGCCAGCTCTCCAGCCAGCGCGTCGTAAATCGGATGCACCGGACGCATCAGCAGGCGGTTCATCTGCCCGGAGCGGATCAAATCGCCGACCGTCCAGTTGGTCTGCGAATAAGTTACCTGGTTTACCAGGATCAACACCAGGTAATAAGCCACAAATTCGCCCTGGGTCAGGCCGCCGATGGTCTTTCCGCCGGCGGCGGTGGACCACACCAGCAGGTAAATCAGCGGCGGGACCATCCAGCCAAAGGCCAGGATAAAGAAGAAGCTGCGGTACTGCAGCCAGGAAGCCCAGGTGGCTTTGATGAGGGCAAAACCGGCGCGCTGGTTCATACGCCCCCCTCGCGGTAGACCTGGTCGATGACCGCCTCGATCGGGGGGTCCTCGACGGTCAGGTCGATCACCGGCAGGCATTGGAGCAGCTCGGCGGTGATGGCAGGCGCAGCAGCCCGCGGGACGCGCAGGGTCAGGCGGTCGGCGTCGCGCTCGACGACCTCGACCCCGTCCGGAAAGCAGAAGCCGTCGCCGTTCTCCTGGCGCACGGTAACGCGCAGCAGTTTAAAAGGAGCCAGCCGCTGCGCCAGGCCGTTCAGCTCGCCGTCGTACAGCAACTGCCCCTGGTGGATCAGGATCACCCGCGGGCAGAGGGCGATGACGTCGGCCATGTAATGGCTGGTGAGGATCACCGTAACCCCGCTGCGGCGGTTGAACTCCGCCAGGAAGCTGCGCAGGCGGAGCTGCATCGAGACGTCCAGGCCAAGCGTGGGCTCGTCGAGGAACATGACCGCCGGGCGGTGCAGCAGGCCGGCTACCAGCTCGCATTTCATGCGCTCGCCCAGGGAAAGGGCGCGCACCGGCCGGGTGAGCAGCTCGCGCATTTCGAGCAGATCGATCAGCTCGTCCAGCGTGCGGCGCAGGCTCGCCGGCGGCAGGCCGTAAATCTCGCCCAGGACGCGGAACGAGTCCATCGGCGGGATGTCCCAGATCATCTGGCTCTTGTTGCCCAGGATGATGCTGATGCTGCGCAGGTAGGCGTGCTCGCGCCGCCAGGGGACGTGCCCGGCAACCCGCGCCTCGCCGCGGCTGGGATGCAGCAGGCCGCACAGCATCTTGAGCGTGGTGGTCTTGCCCGCCCCGTTGGGGCCGATCAGGCCAACCATTTCGCCGGCGGCAACGCTGAAGCTGACGTCGCGCACGGCGTGCACGTCGTTATATTCGCGCCGTGTGAGGCTTTTTAAAGCCGCCCTCAACCCAGCCGGGCGCACCGGAACGCGATAGGTTTTAGATAATTGACGGACTTCGATCTGCGCTTCTCCCACAAATCCACCTCCCTTTTTAAAGTCATTTTCATTTTACAACCCTGGTGTGCAAAGAGAGGGTTTCATGAAAAAGGCCACTGGACTTTTGCCTTTTTCATAAAGGCAAAAAAGCCCCACCCCCTATTAG
>DBMK01000135.1 GCA_002298885.1 Anaerolineaceae bacterium UBA700 | reverse complement strand
TTGCTGGCTGCGAAGCAGCCAGCAACAACCCCAAAAAATCCTGGATAGTATTTATATGGGTATCGGACTTGTTTATTTTAAGACGGTAGGGACAAAGGTCACAAAATTGACGACCTGGGTCAGGTTCGCCATGGTGCTGGCGGCAAAATTCGTACTGCCGGTAAAGACCGCCGTCACCGGGTGGCTGCCGCCGGTGAGCGGGCCGCTGGCGAGGGCAGCAACCCCGCCGGGATTCAGAGCCTGGATGCTCGGGCTGCCATCGAGCGTGAAGGTGACCGAGCCGCTGGGAGTCAGGCCGGGGTCGCTGGTGACCGTTGCCGTAAAAGTAACGATCTGTCCAGCCTGGGAGGGGTTCATCGAGGAGACCAGCACCAGGGTCGTGGCGGCTGGGCTCACCACCAGGGTGCCGTTGGCGGAGCCGGTGAAGTTGGCGTCGTTGACCGTGGCCGTGACCGGGTAACTCCCGGCATTGGTGGGCGGTGTCGCCGAGCCGTTGTAGCTGAAGCTCACGCTCAAACCGGGCGGCGTAGTTGTGGCCCCGATCGGCCTTGGGGTGCCGTTGTAACCCTGGGCCAGGCTGGTCAGGATCACCCCGGCGGTCGCCTTGCCCACTGTCTGCCCCCCCGCCAGGCTGCCGCTGCTGAGGTTGAAGCTGGTGCTGCCCAAATAGTCTGCCTTAATCGCGTGTGCGCCGACTGCCAGCGTCGACGTACTGAGGCTGGCACTTCCGGCGACCAGGGACACCGTCCCGAGGGACGCCGCGCCGTCGAAAAACTGCACGCTGCCGTCCGGCGTGCCGCCGGACGAGCTGACTGTTGCAGTGAACATCACCGTCTGGCCGAAGACCGAGGGGTTTACCGAAGACGCCAGCGCAGTGTTTGTATTATTGGCGGTGGTGACCGTCAGGATACCGGCGCCCACCAGACTCTGCCCGTCCGGGTTGGTGATGGTGACGTCTTTCGCGCCTGCACTTGCGCCCACCGTCGAGATATTGAGCGTGACGTGAGTCGGGTCGGTATAAGTGACGCTGTTCACCGTCACCCCGCCGCTGACCGTGGCAGTGAGGCGCTTGCGGCAGGCGTCGGTCAGGCTGGAAGGGGTATCATAGAAGCCGGAGCCGTTCGTCGACGTGCCGGTTATCACCACGTCGACGCTGGCCTGGCCGGTGCTGACCGAACCCGGTCCGGCCGAAGCTGGCGCAGCCGGCGGCGGGGCAATGAGCTGGGCGACGCGCATGCCGTAGATATTGGCCGAGCTGGCATATTCCTGGACTGTCCACAGGGTCATATCGTCGCATGGATCGAGGCTGGTGTATGAATAATCGCCCCAGCGACGGCCGGCCGACCCGCCGTTATCGAAGATCGGGTTATAAGCATGCAGGAAAGTGCCATCCGGGACGAGGTTCGCATTGGGGCCCAGGGTGGTCAATGCATCGCCGGCCAGCCGGGTTGAAACGCCCGGAGTGGTGAAGTTCGCCGCGCCGGCGATCGTATAGCCTACCGCTGCATGCCCCTGGCCGTTGACCATAATCGTCCCATAGCTGTAATACGCCGGATTTGAGGCCGCCGGATCGCAGATCACTCCAGTTTGGTGAACGGTTGGCGTCGAACCGCCCGGGATGCCGGTTATCTCGTACCAGACCACCGCGTTGCGGTTGATGATCCCGCTGGTCCCGCAGGTGGCATTGGCGCCCGAATCGAGCGAGGTCCACAGGCTGCCGTTGCGAAAGTATGCTTCGAACAGGCGCCCGTCGCTTCCATCCAGGTTGCCCGAGGAACCGCCGGTGTTGCCCATGTGCGGCTGAGTCAGCGGATTAGACTGGGTGGGGATGGTGATTGCGATATTTCCGGAAATGGTAGGCGTGGCGCTTCCGGGGTTGGTGATCCGCCTGAGCTGCAGCAGGCCAAATACATTGAAATCGGCGCCAATGAAATATCCCTCGGTGGCAGCCGGGTCCGGGTTATCCACACCCTGCGGGGTGAACAGCCCGACGTGGTTCGCCGGATCATCCAGGTTGGGGAAAGCCGTCACATGGATCGGGCCGCCGCTCAACACGGAGCTCTTTTGGACCACGAAACCGTCCGCGGTAAGGTACGTCGCATTGTTCAACGTCAACCCGCAGAACTGGTTGACCCCGATGTAAATCGCGTTGGCATCGATTCCCGGCGTGGGGTAGTCGCCCAGGCAGTTGGAATGTCCGGTAATACTGTCCTGGAAGGAATAAAATGTCCAGACGGTGGCGTTAGTGAGGATGGCCGTATCGCTGACTGCAAGCATGATGCGGTTATCTGGGAAGGCCACGTTAATCATCACGATGAACCAGCGGCTGGAAATACGATCGTAACGGATGTGGGGATCGCTCGTGCCCACGCCGTTGCGCACGGAAGAAAAGAAGTTATCCGGGGTCACATTCAGCACACCGTCGGCGACGCCGGTAGTCTTGTTGTAAGAAATGAACAGGCAGTTGACCGTGATCACGAACTGGGTCGGGCCGACCGCGCCCATCGTATCCGGCGGGGTGCCGCAGGGATTTGCGTTGTAATCTGGCCCGTTGAAGGTCAGGCCCAGCGTCAGGGCCGAAACTGCCGCCGGCGCGATCGCCTGGGGCGCCGGGCCTTGCGTCAGGCTGGCCGAAGCGGGATTAACCGGCCGCGACGCGGGAGTCAGCTTGCCGTTGAAGAATGAGCCGGAGGAGGTCTGGCTGCGGCCGGTCACCGCCTGGCGCGCCATGATCTGGGCCGTCGTCTCCGAGATCCCGGCCTGGCCGGTCCACGAGATCCCCGGCTGACCGCCGGCCTGGGTGGAGGCCGGGGTGCTGGCCGCAGCAGAGGAGGCGGTTGAGATGGGCATTCCCATGCCCGCCAGCAGCATCAGGAGCAGGCTGCTGCGATAGATCCACATTCTGAAGAGAAACCAGCGCCGGTTACGACCCATTTTTGCCTCCTGAAAATGATAAAGGGGAGCTGGATTCAATCCCTATTTCCTCCCCGTTGATGCAGTTGAAGGTATTTTAACAATGTTTATCTTTAAAATCAAATTAGAGTTGATTTAATGAAAACTGAAACTCAATTAATAACGTATTAATTGCAGTTGATGTTATTCGCTGTATTAACGTTTAGCCGCCCAAATTATCCTGGACTCTTTTAAGCAATACAAACGTTATAATTAAATACGCGAGGTCCAGTCAAATTATGAACATGCGAAAATTTGGCGCAACGAAATTATCCGTCACCCCAATCGGGTTGGGTCTGGCCGCACTTGGCCGGCCGGGATACATTAACTTGAAGCACGCTGAAGATTTGCAGCAGAACTACGATCTCCACTCGATGGAACTGCGCGCCCATGCTGTGCTGGATGCAGCCTGGCAGGCGGGAATCCGCTATTTTGACGCCGCACGTTCGTATGGCCAGGCAGAAGCATTCCTGGGCAGTTGGCTCACCTCACGCCAGATTGCCCCGGAGGACGTTACCGTGGGTTCGAAGTGGGGATACGTTTATACCGCCGGCTGGCAGGTCCACGCCCCCGTCCACGAGGTTAAACAGCACACGCTGGACGTGCTGCGGCAGCAGCGCCAGGAGAGCGAGCGCAACCTGGGCCGCCACCTGGACCTGTACCAGATCCATTCGGCGACCCTGGAAAGCGGAGTGCTCGACAACCAGGACATTCTGGCCGAGCTGGCGCGCTACCGGGCAGACGGCCTGACCATCGGGCTGAGCCTGAGCGGCTCGCACCAGGCCGAGACCCTCTACCGGGCGATGGAGATCAGAATAGACGGACAGCCCCTGTTCGAGAGCGTACAGGCCACCTGGAACCTGCTCGAGACTTCGGCCGGAAAAGTGTTAGCCGAAGCTCATCGCCAGGGGATGGGGGTGATCGTCAAAGAAGCCCTGGCCAACGGGCGCCTGACCAGTAAGAACGACGATCCCGATTTCGCCACCCAGTTATACATCCTGGACAAGACCGCCTATGAGCTGCACACCACGGTCGACGCCCTGGCCCTGGCGGTGGCGCTGGCGCAGCCCTGGGCCGACGTCGTGTTGAGCGGTGCGACAACCGGCGAACAGCTCCTTTCAAACGTTTCAGCCCTGAGGCTTGACTGGAGCCGCGACCTGGAACACCAGCTGGCGCCGCTGGCCATGCGCCCGGAGGATTACTGGGCCAGCCGCAGCTCCCTGTCCTGGAATTAGCCCAGCCGCTTCAGCCTGTCCGCCACGTCGGCGGCAAAACGCTGGATTTGCTCCCCCACGAATGCGGCGGGCGACAGCGTATCGTCAAGGATGAGCGGGGTCAGTTCCATGGCAAACGACAGCCCCTGGCTGGTATCCACCCCATGCGAGGCAAAATAGGTGGCATTGGCGCGCCGGCGCCCCATCGAGGCCAGGTCGTAGCGCTTCCCCCCTGCAATTTGTGAATCGTACACGCCCAACAAGGCCGCCTGGAGGTTTTCGTGCTGGGTCAGGTCCAGGGGCACTTTATCCTCGTCCAACATCCAATCCAGGTCGCGCCACACCTCGCAGCCGTACAGTTTCTGCGGACGGCCGGCGGGCGGCAGCCTGCGCAGGGCGGCAATCACCTTGAGCGTCGTCCCAACGTGCGTGTCGTGCTTGTCGGCCAGGTTGTGGGTAAATACGAACTGGGGTCGGGCAGCCTGAAATAATTGGACCAGGTCATCCACCGGCTGCAGGTTTGCGCCGTCTTTGATCGCCTTGCTGGGGTGGTCCAGGATCACCTGGACGGCGTATTCCCCAACCACGGCCGCCTTGCGTTGTTCCTTGATGCGCACCTTGCGCATTTCTTCATCGCTGTAATCCTTATACAGGCTGTCACGCGGCGAGCCGCGGCCATCGGTCATCACAACCCCGGTGAACCAGCGCTGCTCGCTTTGAAAGCATTCCAGGATCGCGCTGGCCGCCATGATCTCGATATCGTCGTGGTGGGCGCTGATCGTCATGTGCGTGGTGCGCGCCAGCGCCGCCTCTTCCGCCACCCCGTCCGGCACAAAGAAATCTGCCGAGTCCAAATGAAACCGCATGATTGCCTCCGAAAAAGGTTATTTTAATTGTCGGGAAAACCTATCCCATTTTAATCCGGTTTTTGTAAAATTTCGGCGAGTCTGGATATTTCGTCCAAAAGGGCATATGATTAATCCGTCGTTCTACTAAAAGCAACAAGGAAGGCCCGATGAATAACCAAGCGGACGATCGCTACATTAAATCATTGCAAAATGCGTGGAAGCGCGAACGCGCCAGCCGGCTGTTGTACCAGGCCCTGGCCGAAAATGAAAAAGTCCCGTCCCGGCGTAGCGTACTCTTGAAACTGGCCGAAGCGGAAGCCCGCCACGGCAAGCAGTGGGCCGATATCCTGGAAGAGCTGGGCGCGCCCATCCCGCCGGACCGGGATACCATTCTCGACCGCCTCTGGCGCTGGGCGCTGGTGCAGAGCGGTACGGACAACGCCCTGAAACGCATCGAGAGCACCGAGGATGACGATACCGATTTCTACGAGAAGCTGGCTGCCATGGCCCCCAACGAAGGCGACCGCCAGAGCCTGAACGCCGCCAAACACGACGAAGAGATGCACAGCCGCATTTCGCGCAAGGCCACTGCCGCAGTCGCTCCCGCCATCGATCCGCAGGGGATGCTCGATACTATCCTCAAGCGCGAGCACTGGCACAAGCGCGGCGGCGGCTGGATCGGGCAGGCGATTTACGGGGCAAACGATGGCCTGGGTTCGGTCTTCGGCATCGTCTCCGGCGTGGCAGGCGCCACCGCCGGAGGTCCGGCCGTACTCATCGCCGGCCTGGCCGGCATGCTGGCCTCGGCGCTTTCGATGGGCTCCGGGGCATACCTGGCCACCAAGGCCGAACGCGAGGTAAACGAATCCGAGATTGCCCGCGAGCGGCGCGAGGTGATGACCAAGCCCGACGAGGAAATGGAAGAGCTTTCGCTGTTTTACCAGCTCAAGGGAGTGCCCGAGGAAGAAGCCAACAGCCTGGCCTCCCGCATGATTGCCCAACCGGATGAGGCGGTAAAGACTCTGGCCAGCGAGGAACTGGGACTTTCCGAGCAGACCTTTCCCAACCCCTGGATCGCTGCCGTTTCAGCAACCCTCTCAACCGCCTTCGGCGCCTTTATCCCGATCATTCCCTTCTTTTTTACCAGCGGCATGCCCGCCATAATCGCCTCGTTTATCATCAGCACGCTGTCCCATTTCCTGATCGGCTCAGCCAAAACGGTGGTCACCGGCCTGTCTCCCTGGCGCAGCGGCCTGGAAATGATGATCGTCGGCCTGGGCGAGGCGCTGGTCACTTACGGAATCGGCCTTCTGTTCAGGCCAGTTTTAGGCTGACCATCCAAAATAAACAAAATTTATGATTTAATGGATAGAAATTATTCGTTAATATTCGAAGGAGTTGTGCAAGAAAAATGCTCCATCGTCACCTTGCTTATTACCTCTTTTCAATCCTGGCAGCCAGCAGCCTGGCTCTGGCAGCCTGCACCCCACTGCCCCCCGGCGCTGCCCCAGGTGCAACGGCGCTCCCAGCCTCTGAGACTCCTGCTACCCCGGTGACGCTGACCTCGATTGTCACGTCGACCCCGGCGGCCACAGCGCCGGCTTCGGCTGAAACTCATTCCGCCCCACCGGAGCAGGTATCGCCAGCCATCAGCCTCGAACAAAACAACACCACCCTGGTTCTGCAGGTTGGCGGGCGTTTTTTGCTCAAGCTCGGAGAGACCGATCGGTGGAACATCACCATCGACCATCCAGAGGTCGTCAGCCGGGTGCAAAATATTACCGTCGTCAAAGGCGCCCAGGGCGTTTACGAAGCCACGCAGGCCGGCAAGGCTATCCTGAATGCTGCCGGCACCCAGGTCTGCGATCCATCCCAGGGCGCATGCAGCCATCTGGTTATCCTTTTTACATTGAACATCATCGTGAGCAAATGAAAGGCTCAACGGGAAAAACTATGCGAAATAAAATAGGCCGAAGCCTGATTGGTCTGTCTCTTGTATTACTGGCGGGCGCAGCCTGCACGCTTGGCGTCGAGCTCACCCCCAGCCCGAGCTTCCCCACTCCGCTGCAGATTACGCCATTCTTCCCCACCGATGCCGGCCCCACCCTGCTGCCTTTGCCTCAGCTCAGCCCGGCGCCGTCCCTGGAGCCCACCCTCGCCCCGGCAACGGAAACCGCGCCAGCCCTCACAACTGCTCCTACGGCCCCGGCAGAAGCTGGTACGCGCCTGATCATGGGTCCCGGGCGCACCGTCGTCTACGCCGACGACAATTTCGCCGGCGGTGCTACAACCACTTACCTGGTGGGCGCCCAGGCAGGCCAGTTCATGATGGCGATGATCAATTCCGCGAACCAGACGCTCGCCCTGCAAATTCAGGCTCCGGACGGCTCTTCCTTGGTAACCGCCAGCCAGAAGCTGAATTACTGGCAAGGGACCCTCCCCTTGGACGGAGATTATCGGGTCGCGGTAGTTGCCGACAGCAGTGGAGGCAGCTTCGATCTAAGCGTCACCATTCCCGCCCGCATCACCTTCAAATCCGGGGCTGTCAGCGCCAGCGCGACCGGCAGCGTTGCAGCCCACGGCATTACGACCTACCTGCTGCGCGCCCTCCAGGGCCAGACCATGTCCGTCAAGGTTACCTCCCCCAGCGCCGACGTTTTCCTGACCATCTATGGCCTGGAAGATGGCAATCCATACGTACGCTCTGTCACCGGGCAGACCAGCGCTACGCTCAAGCTGCCAACCACGCAGGATTACGTGATCCAATGCGTTTCCACCGGTGAAGCTGCCGAGGACATAGCTGTAAATTTCACAGTCAAATAATTTAGTAACCACCCGCAAAATAGGAGGGATAGAAAGCTCCGCTTTCTATCCCTCCTATAATTAAATCGAGTTGAATTTCTCCCTAGGCGACGTATAATGAAATCGAATCCTTGACAATAATCTAGCAATTTCGCAGGGACGTTATCGTCATTCCGCCCCCCTTGCACGTCCCCGTTATGAGTGGGGATGTATCGTTCTACATGCAAGGAGGGGTAAGATGTCTCACTATTATCAAAGATTTATCCTCAACTTGATATTAATCAGTTGCCTGATGGGCTGCGGGCCGGGAGCCACACCGGCGTCTACGCAAGCGCCTACTTTGGCTCCCACACAAACACCCACTTCGGCTCCCACACAGGAGCCTACACCCAGCCCTGCCCCGCCTGACCCGCTGGCGGTGTCAGTCGATACTTATTTGGGAGACCTAGCAAAATCAAATAACTTCAGTGGGGCCGTGTTGGTGGCGAAGGAAGGTAAGATAATTCTCAGCAAAGCCTACGGGCTGGCAAACTTTGAGCAGAAAAAGCCTTTCACCACACAGATAAGCTTTCCCATTTTCTTTATGAGCGGACAATTCACTGCCACAGCCATTCTAATGCTTCAGCAAGCAGGCAAGCTCAACGTGCAGGACTCGATATGCCTGTACATCAAAGACTGCCCGGAGGCCTGGAAAGCCATAACCATCCACCACCTCCTATCACACACTTCCGGATTGCCAAACTATACAAATGCAGATATCGCTAAGAAAGATGTTCGGATGACCCCCACCGAGCTGGTCGAGTGGTATAAACCCAGACCTCTGGATTCCAAACCGGGTGATATGTTCAGCTTCAGCATGCTGGACTATAACCTGCTGGGGTACATCATTGAGAATGTATCCGGCAAGTCTTATGGTGCTTTTCTGAGGGAAGCAATCTTCGACCCACTTCAGATGGCGGATTCTGGCTACGACCCTGATTGGAAAAGCCAGGTGGTCTTTTACACGTCTTATGGGATCCCGGACACATTTACGGTTGACACTTCATTTAATTTCTCAACCGCGGGGATATACTCCAGCATGGAGGACCTGTATCGCTGGGACCAGGCCCTGTACACAGAAAAGCTTCTGCGGACAAAGTTGATGGAAGAGGAATTTAAAACCCAGGCAAGCCCTTCTACTTCGTACGGTGAAACTTATGGATACGGTTGGTGGCTTTCTCACTACAAAGGGCGCCGCTTTACTGTTCATTTCACCGGTGATAATTATGATATGGCAGGAATCTGGCGTTTTCCGGACGACCGGGCGACCGTTATCCTTTTCTGCAATGACGAATCTGTGTCCCTACTCAATACAGGGCTGCATATCTTTGCGAAACTATTCCCGTAAATCAAATATCACTTTTCCGCGGTTGACTGCACTCCCACCCCGAATCATTTTTTATGTGGACATTATTACGGCTGTATCCGGAAAATGTCCACATAAATATTTATAAACAGGGCTTTCTCAAAGTCAGGAAAAGGGAACAAAAAAGACCTTTCTCGGTTATGCTTTAGTTTGCGAACACAAGCCTAAACCAAGGAAGGTCAAGATGGAGTGTAACACAGGAAAGGTCATGGATATCAGCAGTATTTATGCCAGTTTTGAGAAATTGGCAGATCAACGGAAGGCCAGGGGAAAGCGATATACCTTGGCGACCGTATTATTGGGGCTGTTTCTGGCGAAGTTATATGGGGAAGACAAACCGAGTGGAATAGCTGAATGGGTAAAGCTGCGCGAGAAATGGATCACGAAACTACTGGGGTTGAAACGGGAACAGATGCCGCACCATAACACCTATCGTCGCATATTGGCGCAAGGGATCCAGGAAGAAGATTTGGAGCGGATGGTGAGAGAGCATTATCGATATGAGGGTCAGCTTGGGTATCATGTCGTCGTAGCGATGGACGGGAAAGCGCTGCGTGGAACGATAGACACACCCACGGAGAGTGGGCTGTATTTGCTGGCGGTGTTCTTACCTGAGGAAGGCATCACCTTGGCACAGATGGCGATCCCCGACAAGCAAAATGAGATCACTGCCGCCCCAAAGTTGCTGGAATGGGTCGATTTACGCAACAAGGTGGTCATTGGAGATGCATTACACACGCAGCGGCAGGTTTCGATCCAGATTGGAACCGCAGGGGGTCATTTTCTGTGGACGGTCAAAGGCAATCAACCCCAATTACTCCAGGATATACAAGACTGGTTTGACCCAGAAGTGAAACTGCTGCCGGGAATGGGCTGCCCTCCAAAAGATTTTCGCTCGGCTACCCTGGTCAACAAACAGCATGGTCGAACCGAAGTGCGTACCCTGACCACCAGCAGCCAACTCAACGATTTTATCGCCTGGCCCTTTGTCCAACAGGTCATTCGCCTGGAACGTCACATCACGATCCAAAAAACGGGTAAGATCCGTCACGAAGTCGTTCATGGCATTACCAGTTTATCGGCTGAACAGGCCGGACCTGAACAACTTTTAGTCATGCTCAAATCCTATTGGCAGATCGAAAACGGCCTACATTATCGCCGTGACGTCTCCTTGCACGAAGATGCCACTCGCTGGAAAAGTCACGCCGCTGCTCATAACATGGCTACCATCAACAATCTCGTGCTTGCCTTGATCACCAAGGCTAACTTCCACCTCGTTCCCCCTGCTAGACGCTTCTTCGCCGCCCATCCCGATCATGCACTTAGCCTCATCCTTTAACTTTGAGAAAGCCCTGAGCTTAATTTATTAACATGTTGAACTATTACCAAAAATTAACTATAATGAAATTTACCCACAAAAATTATGCTCTAACTGCATCTAATCCTTTGTGCGGCTTTATCCCTAGGCTTTTCCCATTTTTGTTTCATTATTATAAAGGTAGAACCCATATTCATCCCAGGCCAAGAATCAAGGCCCATGTTTAAGCCAGGAAATATAGGGAGATCTATCATGGCTAAATTGGTGTTTAAAGGCTTGCGAAAGAGCATCCTGGTATTAATGGCTGTGGCGCTGCTGCCGGCGACAAGCCAGGCAGCATTTGCCGAATCCCACGCAAACAAAACACGCTGGACGGATGCAGATACCTCCTTCATTATCGGGGGGTTCGATTACGCCAGGGGTGGCGAAGGCGGGTCGATTGAATTCGGCTCCTTTTTTTCTGAAGCCAGGGATTCGATCGCTGTGAATCTTCCCAATTCATCGTTCACGTCATTTTCAACGCTTACTTCCGAGTCGCTCACGGGGGTAGGGATTCTCTTCTTAACCTCCGCATACCATAATTCCCTGGCGATATCCCCGTTGAGCACGGCCGAACAGACCGTGCTGTTGAATTACATCAAAAATGGCGGCTGCGCCATCCTGTTGACAGAGAACGACTCGTTTGGAGGAGTGCCGACGAGCAGCATTGCAAACCAGAGCTTATTGGATCCGTTCAACGTCACAACTGCCGGAATCATCCCCGAGGAAGTCACCGCCACGGTTACTCACCCTACGGACAGCCTGATTACGAATGGATCCTATGGGATCGTTTCATCCTTTAAACAGAATTACACCGGTTATTTTACGAGTGATGGAGTGTACGCGACCAGGTTGGCGAACAATGCCTCGGGCGGCGCGCTCGACGTTATCAATGCGGACGTGATCCAGGCAGGATCCGGACCGGTGATTCTCTACTCAGACAGTAACGCCTTTTGGGATGAAGCCGATAAGGGTTATTATCTGGAAAACGAGAACCTCTTCATGAATTCGGTCCATTTTTGCTATCTGCGCAGCACAATCCAATTGTATACGATCGGCGGTCGAATAACGGACGGCGAGGGAAATGGCATCCCGAACGTTGTCGTATCTGCCTCGAAAATCGGAAGAACAACTACGAACAACCAGGGATACTATACGATTTCAGCATTACCGGCTGGCGATTACTCGGTCGTGCCGTCGAGCTATGATTACACCTTCGATCCCCTCTCAACCCCGGTTACCCTGCCGCCCGATTCTCTGGACCTGAATTTTGAAGGCCATTTTGTTTTCCATTATCGCCTTCCGTCTATCCTGCGCCAATGATTTAATAATCAAGGTTCGATCAAAAAGCCTATTGACTTTAGCCTTCGTTTTTGGTAAGCTATACGTTATTACATACCATGAATAACTGGTTCTCCTTTTATCGCTACTCCAATTACTTCGGCAAACCGATTCCGGCTGCCGTTGGTAGCGCTTAAAAGGGTAATCCAAGAAGATCTGAAGCCCAAACTGCGATGCCAAAGGCATCGCAGTTTTTTATTTCAACGAGTGGAGGTTCGATTATGGCAATTCGCGGCGTGCGCGGGGCCACAGTAGCAGAGCGGGATGAGCCGGAGGAGGTGCTTGCGGCGACGCGCCAACTGCTTTCCGCCATCCTGAACGCCAACCCGGCCCTCGATCCGGCCGACCTGGCCAGCGCCTTTTTCACCGTTACCGGCGACCTATGCTCAACGTACCCGGCCCAGGCCGCCCGCCAGATGGGCTGGGAGACCGTGCCCCTGATGTGCGCCCAGGAAATACCGGTACCAGGCAGCCTGCCGCGCTGCATCCGCGTCCTGCTGCACTGGAATACCGACCTTCCGCAAGCATCCATTCACCACGTCTACCTCGACCAGGCCGCCAGCTTGCGGCCTGACCTGACCATGCCGCTTTCTTCAGGCGAATAAATCCGCATGGATCTTTTTACTTTTACATTTAATTCGGAGGAACCCATGTTAATCGTAATGCGAATAGACGCAACCCCCCAGGAAATTGAGCATATCATCACCCACGTCGAGTCGCTGGGCCTGAAGGCCCACGTTTCGCGCGGCGAAGAACGCGTCATCATTGGCGCAATCGGCGAAGGGACCACGGCGCTGCAATACCAGCACGTCTTTGCCACCCAGCCAGGTGTCGACCGGGTGGTGCCCATCTCGCGCCCCTACAAGCTGGCCTCGCGCGAGTTCAGCCCGCAGGATACCGACTTCCCGCTGGACGGGGTCAACATCGGCAGCCAGGGCATCGTCATCATGGCCGGCCCATGCTCGGTTGAGAGCCGCACCCAGACGCTCGAGATCGCCCTGGCGGTTCAGGAAGCCGGCGCCCATATCCTGCGCGGCGGGGCCTTCAAACCCCGCACGTCGCCCTACTCGTTCCAGGGTCTGGGTGAAGCCGGCCTGGAGATCCTGGACGAGGTCCGCCAGGTGACCGGCATGCCGGTGGTAACCGAAGTCATGTCACCGGAGCAGGTGCCGCTGGTAGCGTCTCACGCCGATATCCTGCAGATCGGCGCCCGCAACATGCAGAACTTCGCCCTGCTCCACGCTGCCGGCGAGAGCCACCAGCCGGTGCTGCTCAAGCGCGGCATGAGCGCCACGATTGAGGAACTGCTGATGGCAGCCGAATACATCCTCTCCCACGGCAACCGGCGGGTGATCCTGTGCGAGCGCGGCATCCGCACCTATGAGACCGCTACCCGCAATACCACCGATATCAACGCCATTCCTGTGCTCAAGTCGCACAGCCACCTGCCGGTGATGCTCGATCCGAGCCACAGCACCGGCCACTGGGAATACGTGGCCGCCATTGCCCGCGCCGGCATCGCTGCCGGAGCGGACGGAATCATCGTCGAAGTGCACAATAAGCCCGAAGAGGCGCTTTCGGACGGTGAGCAGAGCTTGAAGCCCGAAAAATTCGCCGAGTTGGTGCGGCAGATCAAGGCTATAGCCGAGGCTATCGGGCGCAGCGTACCGCCTCCCCATTCCGCCAACCTGCCGGCCCAACGGCATTCTTTGGTGGACGCCTGATGGAGGAGCCTGGCTTTGCCGCAACGCAGCGATTGGCCGAGGCGCGCGTCGCCATCCTGGGGCTGGGCCTGATGGGCGGATCGCTGGCCCTGGCCCTGCGCGGCCGCTGCCGCGAATTGGTCGGCTTCGACCCGGACCCGGATGCAATGCGCCTGGCCGCCGAAAAGGGGGCCTGCGACCGCCTGGAAATTCGGCTTGAAAGCGCCCTGGCCAGAGCCGACCTTGTGATCCTGGCCGCGCCGGTGAGTGCCATTTTGGGTCTCCTGGCAGACCTTCCCAGGCTCCACTCCGGCAAGCTGATGGTGCTCGACCTGGGATCCACCAAGACGAACATTATCCGGGCTATGGAGGCCCTTCCCGAGCGCTTCGACCCGCTCGGCGGGCACCCGATGTGCGGCAAGGAAAAGGCCACGATCGCCGCGGCAGACCCGGCCATTTTTCGTGGCCGGCCTTTCGCCTTCACCCGTCTGGCGCGCACATCCCCGGGCGCCTGCCGCCTGGCGCAAGAACTGACTGAAACCCTCCAGGCAGCGCCGGTCTGGCTGGACGCCGAGACTCACGACCGCTGGGTGGCCTCGACCAGCCACCTGCCCTACGTGGTAGCCTGCGCCCTGGCCGTCGCCACTCCGCTTGAAACGGCGCCCATGGCCAGCACCGGCTTCAGCAGCACCACCCGCCTGGCCGCTTCCCCTTCCTCCGTCATGCTGGATGTGCTGCTGACCAACCGGGAAAACCTTCTGGCCAGCCTGAAAGGCCTGCGCGGCTGCCTGGATGCGCTCGAATCCTGCCTGGCGGGCAGCGATGCCCAGGGACTGCGCCAGATGCTGGATGCGGCCGCCGTTCGCCGGGCAGCCATCCTTGCCGCCAGTGGAGGCCAGCCTTGAACCTGACTGTTTCCCCAGGCGGCCCGCTGCATGGGCAGGTCGTCCTGCCCGGCGACAAGTCTATCTCCCATCGGGCGGCCCTGTTTGCCGCCCTGGCCGACGGAGAAAGCCGCATCAATAATTTCCTGGTCTCGGGTGTTACCGACGCCATGCTGCGTGCCCTGACTGCGCTGGGTGTGCCCTGGCATCTAGAGGGGGACACCCTGGTGGTGGTTGGGGGCGGAACGAGCGCGCTGAAACCTCCGCAAGCGCCCATCGACTGCGGCAACTCAGCCACCACCATCCGCCTCCTGGCCGGCGCCCTGGCCGCCGCCGGAATCCCGGCCGTATTGGACGGCTCTGCCGGCCTGCGCCGCCGCCCGATGGGGCGCATCATCGAGCCGCTGCAGGCCATGGGTGTGGCCATCCAGGCCGGCCCAGGCGGCGGCGCTCCGCTCACCCTGGCAGGCCGGCCAGCCGGCGAACGCCTGAAACCGCTGGCTTACACCCTGCCGGTCGCCAGCGCCCAGCTCAAATCCTGCCTGCTGCTGGCCGGCCTGGCCGCCGGCGGCCCGGTGGAGCTGTGCGAGCCGGTCCCCTCGCGCGACCACACCGAACGCATGCTGCGCACCCTGGGCGTGCACATCGAGGATGCCGCTCCCGGCAGCCCGACCCCTACCTTGCGCCTTATCCCGCCCGATCCACTCCGCTTGACACCACTTAATATGACCATCCCCGGCGATTTTTCCGCCGCAGCCTTCCTGCTGGTGGCAGCCCTTATCACACCCGGCTCGTCGGTGCTTCTGAAGGGCGTTGGGCTCAATCCCACCCGCACCGGTCTGTTGGACGCTCTGCAGGAAATGGGCGCTAATATCCTGGTGAGCAGCCCGAGCCTGGTTTCCGGCGAGCCGGTGGGCGATCTCACGGTGCGCGCCGGCGAGCTGCGCGGCGGGAGCGTGTCCGGCGAGCGCGTGGTGCGCATGATCGACGAATTTCCCGCCTTTGCAGTGGCGGCTGCCTTCGCCCGCGGCCCAAGCGAGGTCTGCCAGGCTGAGGAGCTGCGCTATAAAGAGTCTGACCGCATCGGCGCACTGTGCGCCGGGCTGCGCGCACTGGGCGTAAACGCCGAGGAGAAGCCCGATGGCTTTATCGTCGACGGCCGCGGTAGCCTTCCCGGCGGGGCTCAGCTCGACCCGCATGGTGACCACCGCCTGGCGATGTCGCTGGCCCTGGCCGGCCTGGCCGCCGAACGGCCTGTGACGGTGGAATACGCGGGGATTATCGGCGAATCGTTCCCGGAGTTTTCAGAGGTGTTGCGGTCTTTGGGAGCTGATATATTGCTAGAATAAAAAACTTACCCCCCTTTCATCCCCCCATTTTCGCCATTTAGATTCGGAAAGGCCAGTAATCAATGGCGAAAATGGGGGGAACGGAGGGCATAAACAACAGGTTTACCAGACTATTATGCCCAAAAAAGTGCTTTCGCATCCATCCCTCTCCTTCGGCCTCATCGGCCACCCCCTGGCGCACAGCTATTCGCCCATCCTGCACCGCGCCGCCCTGCAGGCGGCAGGGTTGGCCGGCGAATACCGCCTGCTGCCCGTTTCGCCCCTCCCAGCAGGAGAAGCCGACCTGCGCCGCACCCTCGACGATCTTCGCCGCGGCGTATTGGATGGATTGAACGTAACCATTCCCCACAAGCAAAACGTGCTGGCCCTGGTCGACGAGCTCAGCCCGGCCGCCCGGCGCATTGGAGCCGCCAACGTGCTTTACCGGCGGGACGGCCGCCTGGTGGGAGACAACACCGACCTGGCAGCCTTCCTGACCGACCTGGCCGCATTCCTGGCCGCGGCGGGGATCAAGAATACCCGCCGCGCCCTGGTCCTGGGGGCGGGTGGGGCAGCCCGCGCTGTGGTTGCTGGGCTTCTCCAGGAGCGCTGGCAGGTGCTGGTGACTGCTCGCCGCCTGGGGCAGGCCCAGGGTCTGGCAGCCAGCCTGGACCCAAACCTGCTGGAGGTGGTCGAACTCGATTCGAGCTGCCTGGCTCAGCTCAAGCGCATCAGCCTGGTAGTGAATGCAACCCCCGTCGGCATGTTCCCGGAGACGGACGCCAACCCGTGGCCTGCGGACGTGCCCCTGCCGCCCGCCGCGGCAGTGTACGATTTGGTATATAATCCGGCCGAGACGGCCCTGATGCGGGCGGCGCGCGCCGCCGGGCTCCCCGCCTGCAGCGGGTTGGGAATGCTGGTTGAACAGGCCGCTCTGTCCTTCGAACGCTGGACCGGAAAAGCTGCCCCGCGCTTGGCAATGCTCCAGGCCGCCGCCGGACTGGGCTAAAAGAATGGGAGGAATTCTATGCCGCTTCGTTTCCTGACCGCAGGCGAATCACATGGGCCAGCCCTGGTCGCCATCCTCGAAGGCATGCCTGCCGGCCTGGCGCTCGAAGGCCGGCAGGTCGACGCCGACCTGGCCCGCCGCCAGGAGGGCTACGGCGCCGGGCCGCGCATGAAGCTCGAACACGACCACATGCGCCTGCTCTCCGGCGTGCTCGAAGGCCGCACGACCGGCGCACCTATAGCCATGCTCGTCGAAAATCAGGACCACGCCCGCTGGCAGGGCAAGCCGGCGGCGCCCATGACCATCCCCCGTCCCGGCCATGCCGACCTGGTTGGGGCGCTCAAATTCGGCTATTCCGACCTGCGCCCCGCCCTGGAACGCGCTTCGGCCCGCGAAACGGCCATGCGCGTGGCGGTGGGGGCCGTCTGCCGGGCCTTGCTGGCCGAGTTCGGCATCCAGGTCGGCGGCTACGTTGCCAGCATTGGCGAGGTAACCGCCAACCTCGAGGCGTTCGACTTGCCCGAGCGGATCAGGCTGGCTGGCGAGAACGACGTACACTGCCCGGACCCACAGGCGGTTGAGGCCATCCAGGCCGCCATCCGCCAGGCCATGCTGGACAAAGATACCCTGGGCGGGGTGATCGAGGTGGCCGCCCTGGGCCTGCCGCCCGGCCTGGGCTCCTTCGTCCATTGGGACCGCCGCCTGGACGCCCGCCTGGGGGCAGCGGTGCTCAGCGTCCAGGCAATCAAGGGCGTGGAATTTGGGCCGGCCTTCTTGAATGCCCGCCGCCGCGGCACCCAGGCCAACGACCCCATCGCCGTGCAGGACGGACAGCTTACCCGTCCCAGCCTGTACTCGGGCGGGATCGAGGGTGGAGTGACCACCGGCCAACCCTTGCTGCTGCGGGCGGCCATGAAGCCCATCCCAACCACCCTGACACCGCAGCCCTCAGTCGACCTGCTGCGCGGTGAACCGGTCGAGACGCGCTACGAGCGCTCGGATTTCTGCCCGGTGCCGCGGGCAGTGGTGATCCTCGAAGCCATGGTCTGCTATGTTCTGGCCGACGCCCTGCTCGAAAAATTGGGCGGCGATTCGCTCAACGAGATGCGGCCGCGGTTCCAAACCTTGCGCCAGGCGCGGCTGGAAGACCTGCGCCTGGATGGAGAGGAGCACGTCTTTTGGCCGTGAGCCTGCAAAGCATGTTTTTCGTTTACGGGCCTCCCGGGTCAGGAAAAAGCACCCTCGCCCGGCGCCTGGCGCGGGAGCTCGGGCAGCCATTCTATGACCTCGACGCCCTGATCGAGGGGCGCGCCGGCCAGCCGGTGGCTGATATTTTTGCCGTTCGCGGCGAAGCAGCCTTCCGCCAGCTTGAAGCGACCTGCCTGATGAAATTAATTGAGCGCAAGCAAGGCGTGGTCGCCCTGGGCGGCGGGGCCTTGCTGGACGAATCCAGCCGCCGCGCTGCCCTGGCTGCCGGTCAGGTAGTGTGCCTGACGGCTAGCCCGGCAGCACTGCTGGCCAGGCTGCAGGATAACCCCGGACTGCGCCCGCTGCTGGGGCCTGCGGTGGAGATGCCGGCCCGCCTGGCAGAGCTGTTGGAGCGCCGGCGCGAGCATTACGCCTCATTCGCGCTGCAAATAGATACCTCACGCCTGTCCACGCGCGCAGCGGTGGGGCAGGCTCTGGTCAGCCTGGGCGCGTTCCGGGTCAACGGCATGGGCGAGGCCTGCGATATCCGTGTCGTCCCCGGTGGATTGGACCAGCTTGGCGAACGCATGCGCCTGCGCGGGCTGCAGAGCCCGGCAGCGCTGATCGCAGACGCGAACACCGGCCCGCTGTATGCCAAGCGGGCGGCTGCCGCCCTGCAGCAGGCCGGGTTTGCCGTGCATCAAATCCTCATCCGGGCAGGCGAAGCCCACAAAACGCTCGAAACGGTCCAATCGCTGTGGCAGGCCTTTCTAACCGCCGGCCTGGAACGTTCCAGCACGGTGGTAGCCCTGGGTGGCGGAGTGACCGGCGACCTGGCCGGTTTTGCCGCTGCCACCTTCCTGCGCGGGGTGCGCTGGGTGAGCGTGCCCACCAGCCTGCTGGCAATGGCCGACGCCAGCCTGGGCGGCAAGACCGGGGCCGACCTGCCGCAGGGCAAGAATTTGATCGGCGCCTTCCATCCGCCCAGCCTGGTGCTGGCCGACCCGTCCTTGCTCGCCAGCCTGCCCGAAGTAGAGCTGCGCAACGGTCTGGCCGAGGTGGTCAAACACGGCGTGCTGGGCGACCCGGGCCTGTTCGAGCTGTGCGCGGCCGGGCTGCCAACCCTGGCCGCCAACTGGGAAGGGATCGTGCGCCGGGCGATGGCCGTCAAGATCCACGCCATCCAGGTCGACCCATACGAGAAAGGGGTGCGCGCCGCCCTCAACCTGGGACACACCGCGGGGCATGCCCTCGAGACTGCCACCGGCTACCGCTTGCGTCACGGCGAGGCGGTTGCCATCGGCATGGCGCTCGAAGCGCGCCTCGCCGAACGGCTGGGGTTGGCAAAGCCGGGCCTGTTCGAGACGATTGCCGGCGTGCTGCAGTGCCTGGAGCTGCCGGTTACCATCCCCGACGGCGTCGACCGCACCAGCCTGTGGGCCTACATGCAGTTCGACAAGAAAAAAGCCGGGGGAAAGGTACGCTTTTCACTGCCGGTGCGCATCGGCAAGGTGGAGATCGGCGTCGCGGCCGGGGAGGAGGACGTGCGCTGGATGCTGGAGAGCTGATGCCTTCGCTGGCGCATCAGCAGTCCAAAATTCACTTCCTCTATCGCACGCTTTCCGGCAGTAGTGCCAATTTCTTCTGGCGCGGCGTGAAACGCTCCGTGTGAGCCGTATAATCCGGCAGCAGGCGCTGGTAAGATCCGCTCATCAGTGGCGACGAGATCACATAATCAGCCGTCGAGCGGTCGCAGGCCACGGGGATGTTCCACACCGCCGCCACGCGCAGCAGGGCCTTCACGTCGGGATCGTGGGGCGCCGGCTCCAGGGGATCCCAGAAGAAGACCAGCACGTCGATCTCGCCTTCGGCGATCTTGGCGCCGATCTGCAGGTCGCCCCCCAGGGGGCCGCTGAAGAGCTTGTTCACCACCGGGCCCAGGAGCTCCTCCAGCAGCGTGCCCGTGGTGCCCGTGGCGAAGAGCTCGTGGTTCAGGAGCAGCTCCTTGTTGAACTGCACCCATTCCAGAAGATCGGGCTTCTTGTGGTCGTGGGCCACCAGGGCGATCTTCTTCCGGCTGCCCAACGGAATCTCGATCTGGCTCATGGATGCCTCCCTGCACCCAACTTCCCATGGGGAGCGGGCCAGCGTCCAGCCTTGGACCGGATATCGTAATCGTGACTCAACCATCGCTGGAAAAAGACGGGGCGGCGGTGAAGCCTTTCAGGGGCCTCTACGGCGGCATCCGCATCGAGATCGACTGTGACGCAGGACAACACGCCCAGCCGGCTCCCCGGTCAAACTGGTGGGTGAGGTGATGCTTCATGTCCTGCTGTTCTTCATCCGGGTCCTCGGGCGGCTGCTGCGGCGGGAACCGCCCCTTCCCGTGGTTCAGCGCGCTCACCGACCCCGTCATCGCCCGGATGTTCCTGGCGCGGTACGGCCGTGATCTCCTGGCAGGCCTCCTGGCGGGCGCCAGCGTGTCCTGGGCCGCCCTGGCGGCCGGGGACGCCCTCGGAGGCCTGGGGACCCTGCTGCGGGGCTCCTGGATGCATTTCCACGCCGCCGCCGTGATTCCCACCGCGCTCCTTGGCGCCATCGTCCAACTTCTGGGCCGGGCCGGGGACGACCTCAAGGGCTGGCTCGCGCCCTGGGGCTGGGTCCTGGCCTTGCTGGCCCTGGGCGGCATCGGCAACGGCCTCCTGGATTTGGGAGACGCTTCCGGGGGCCTGCTGGCAGGGTTCTTCCAGGGGGGCGCCTGGGTCAGCGTGCCGGCCTTCATGGCCCTGGGACTGCCGGCCATCGCCCTGACCACGCGCGCAACCGCGCTGGCCTTCCGCCAGAAGAAAGCCTGCTGAAGCAATCCGAAGGGCGGGATCGTCACCCCCAACCATCACCGCCCCATGCTTGATGGGTCGGCGCATCACCTCAATCACGAATCAGCGCCGCCCGCCCCCCGCCGGCGCATCCTGCAGGTTCGCCAGGAAGTCGTCGTTGTTCTTCGACTTCCCAAGCCTGTCCAGCAGCAGTTCCATGCTCTCCACCGGCCCGCTGGAGCTGAGGATCTTGCGCAGCACCCAGATCTTGGCGAGGCGCGGGGCCTCGATGAGGAGGTCCTCCTTCCGCGTTCCGGACTTCTGGATGTCCATGGCGGGGAAGATGCGCTTGTCGCTGAGCTTGCGGTCCAGGACGATCTCGCTGTTGCCGGTGCCCTTGAATTCCTCGAAGATCACGTCGTCCATGCGGGAGCCGGTCTCGATCAGGGCCGTGGCGATGATGGTCAAGGAACCGCCGCCCTCGATGTTGCGCGCCGCCCCGAAGAACCGCTTGGGCCGCTGCAGGGCGTTGGAGTCCACGCCGCCCGAAAGGACCTTGCCCGACAGGGGCACCACCGTGTTGTAGGCGCGCGCGAGACGGGTGATGGAATCCAGCAGGATGACCACGTCCTTCTTGTGCTCCACCAGGCGCTTGGCCTTCTCGATGACCATCTCGGCCACCTGGACGTGGCGCGTGGCGGGCTCGTCGAAGGTGCTGGAGACGACCTCGCCCTTGACGTTGCGCTCCATGTCCGTGACTTCCTCGGGGCGCTCGTCGATGAGCAGCACGATGAGGAAGACCTCCGGGTGGTTCAGGGTGATGCTGTTGGCGATGTTCTGCATGAGCACGGTCTTGCCCGTGCGGGGCGGCGCGACGATGAGGGCGCGCTGGCCCTTGCCCAGGGGCGTCATGAGGTCCATGACCCGGGTGGACAGTTCCTGCGGATCCCGCTCCATCTTGAGCATCTTCGTGGGGTAGAGGGGGATCAGGTTGTCGAAGTGGGTGCGTTCCTTGGCCGAGCCGGGCGGATCGAAGTTGATGGCGTCGATGCGCATGATGGCGAAGAACTTCTCGTCGCCGCGCGGGGGCCGGATCATGCCGGAGAGAGTGTCGCCGCTTCGCAGGCCGAACTTGCGGATCTGGCTGGGGGAGACGTAGATGTCGTCGGAACCCGCCAGGTAGTTGTGCTCCGGGGCGCGCAGGAAGCCGAAGCCCTCGGGCAGCACCTCCAGGACGCCTTCCGCGAAGAACAGCCCCTCCCGCTGGGCCTGGGCCTCCAGCAGACGGAAGATCAACTCCTGCTTCCGCATGGAAAGCGGATTCTCGATCTCGTATGCCTTGCCCATTTCAGCCAGTCGGCCGATGGACTGCTCCTTCAAGTCCTGAAGACTCAGAACCGCAGGCGCTTGGGTTTCAATGGGCATGGATTCCCCCCTTGGGGACGAGAGTCGGGGAAACGAAGTTGGGATTCAGAATCATAACGCATTATCCGGATAACGCCAACAATTTGTAGCGGCTTACTTGTTAAAACGATATG
The DNA here is from genome assembly GCA_002298885.1 of Anaerolineaceae bacterium UBA700. The sequence goes on along the minus strand of DBMK01000135.1, from coordinate 5,915 downwards.
TATGTCGTGATTTTATCAACGTAGCCACGTGGATCCTCAACGGGAAACGCATGTCCAATGCCTGGAATCATTTCAAGACGACTGTGGGGTAGGGAGCGGGCCACTTCAAGGCATTTCCAGGGGGGCGTCAGCAGATCCTCGGCGCCGGCCAGGCAGAGAACAGGCTCCTGGATCGTGGTCAGCCGTGATCGGATATCCATTTGGAGTGCACCTTCTATCTGGTGCCGGAAACCATGAAAAGGTTTGTCCTCCACCTTTTTTGATTCATGGTAGGCCTTCAGCACCTGGTAGCGGGCCTCCAGGAACCGGTCGCCCCACAGGTAGGGGGCCACGGCGTCGAACTGCAGGCCGGGACCGCCCAGGTCCAGGCAGTGGATCCAGTGCTCCAGGCGCAGGCGCATGGTGAAGTCCGTGCGGGCCATGGCGCTGGTGAGCACCGCCCCGGGGAAGGCTCCGGGATGGGTGGCCAGCAGTTCCAGGGCCACGGAGCTGCCGTTGGACAATCCGGCCAGCCAGGGTCGCCGGATCTGCAGGTGTTCAAACAGCTCCCAGGCGTCCCGGGCGAGGAGGGGCACCGTGTAGGGCCCCTCGTCCGGGGCGTCGGAGAGGCCCTGGCCCCGGCCGTCGAAGGTGAGCACGCGGAAGGTGGCCGTCAACCCGGGCAGGACGCCGGCCCACATGGTGGTGTCGGACAGGAGTCCGTTGATGAGCACAAGCCAGGGTCCGTCAGGCCGGCCCTGGACCCGGTAGTGGAGGGTCACGCCCCCGGGGAGGGCGGCGAAGTGCCCGGCTCGCCTCACGGTTCGGACCGCAGTTCGGACGGGGCGAACTTGGCGGCCAGCTCGAAGCGGCCCCCGGTCCAGTGCAGGATGGCGCAGGCGGCCTTCTTGAAATCCATGGAACGGCCCGTGAGGTGGTGCACCAGCTCCGAGCACAGGGGCTGGTGGCTCACCAGGGCGATGGTCTCGAAGGGATGGGCCTGGCCGACGATGAGGTTCAGCCACTCGTGGGCGGCCCCGGGGCTGGCGCCGGGCTCCAGGCCCTCCCAGCAGCCCACGGGGAAGCCTTCCGGCGTCGCCTCCTTGAGGCAGACCATGGTCTCGGCGGCCCTGCGGTAGGGGCTGGAGACGCCGCGGGCCGGCACGTAGCCCCTGGCCACGAGGCCCTTCATGGCGGCCCGGGTCTTCTCCCAGCCCTCCACGGTGAGGCCCCGGTCGGAATCCCTGAGCCCCGGGCGCGGATCTTCTGCGATCCCATGTCGGATAAGGAGGATTGTGATCATGGCCCCATTATCCCACGGTCCGCCTCCACATTAGCCGTGGCCTTTTCAGGCGTTCCGTGGGAAGCTGGATGTTTGGGCCAGGTCCGGCAGGCGCAGTTTCGCCCCTTCGATCCGGCAGGTGCCCCGGGAGAAGACGTGACCATTGAAACCTTCGCAGCCCTAGGCTGCTCCGAACCTTTTCTGTCGGCCTTGGCCCGGCGGGGGTTCACCACCCCGACCCTCGTGCAGGCGGAAACCTTCCAGCCCGGCCTCGAGGGGCGCGACCTCCTGGTGCAGAGCCGCACCGGGTCCGGCAAGACCCTGGCCTTCGGCCTGCCCCTGCTCCACCGCCTGACCGATGAGCGCAAGACCCAGGCCATCATTCTGACGCCCACCCGCGAGCTGGCCCAGCAGGTGGCCGAGGAGCTCCAGAGCGTCATGCCCCGCCTGGACGTGGCCCTCCTCGTGGGCGGCCTCAGCTACGTCCCCCAGCTCAAGGCGCTGAAGTATGGCGCCCAGGTCGTGGTGGGCACCCCCGGCCGCGTCCAGGACCACCTGGACCGCCAGACCCTGNNACGAGATGCTGAACATGGGCTTCCTGGAGGACGTTGAGAAGATCCTCTCCGGCGTGCCCCCCGGCCCCCAGACCTACCTCTTCTCGGCCACCCTGCCCGCCCCCATCGCGAGCCTCGCCAAGCGGTTCCTCCGGAACCCGCTGCGCATCGACCACGCCCAGGCCCAGGGCAGCTCGCAGCACGCCGACATCGACCACACCCCATGCCTCGTGGCGGACCACCTCCAGACCAAGGCCCTGGTCAACTTCCTTCTGGCCGACGAGCCCAGCGCCGCCCTCATCTTCACCAAGATGAAGGTCCAGACCGAGGAAGTGGCCCAGTCCCTGCGCGACGCGGGCCTCACCGCGGACTGCCTCCACGGCGACCTGGGCCAGCAGGCCCGGAACCGCATCATGGCCAACTTCAAGGACGGCAAGCTGCGCTACCTGGTGGCCACGGACGTGGCCGCGCGCGGCATCGACGTGGAGAACATGCCCCTGGTGGTCCACATGGGCATCCCCACCCAGATGGAGAGCTACATCCACCGTTCCGGCCGCACCGGCCGCGCCGGCTCCAAGGGCGCCTCGCTGGCCCTGGTGAGCTTCAAGGAATCCCGCATCCTCCTCGCCTGGGCCCGCCGCGGCGGCCTCAAGCTCGAGTGGCGCGGCATCCCCTCCCAGGAGGAGATCAAGGAGCTGCGCACCCGCCGGCTCGTGGAGAAGCTCAAGGACCGGGAGATGCCCCAGCTCGTGGACACCGCCCGGCGCATGCTGGAAGGCCGCGATCCCGCCTCCCTCGTGGCGGCGCTGCTTTCCATGGTCGAAGGCCCCGAGCACGCCGGCTTCGACATCCCCGACACCCCGCGCCAGGACTACTCCGCCGACAAGCGCCCCTTCAAGCCCAGGCCGGGCGAGAAGGCCGGGTGGACGCCGGGCCAGAAGCCCCCGTACCGCAAGGACGACCGCCCCGGCTACGGCGCCAAGGGCGCCGGCAAGCCCTACGTGAAGCCCTTCCCCAAGCCCTTCAAGAAGCGCGAGGAAGGCGAGGCCGCCCGTCCCGGAAACTTCCCCAAGAAGCGGCGCCAGGACTGAAATTCAGGAATACTGGAGGGCACGGAGGAAGATGGTGCCCCTCAATAGCCCGATCCTGTTCGATCTCGGCGGCGTCCTCATCGACTGGAACCCGCGCTACCTCTACCGCAAGGTCTACGGTGAGGCCGAGGTCGAGTTCCTGCTGGCCAACGTCTGCACGCCGGAATGGAATCTGGCCATGGACGGGGGCCGGCCCTTCGCCGAGGCCATCCGGGAGCGGCAGGAGGCCTGGCCCCAGTACCGGGAGGCCATCGCATGGTGGCATTCCCGCTGGGAGGAGATGCTGGCGGGGCCCATCCAGGGCACCGTGGACATCCTCGAGGAGCTGGACGGCCGCGGCCATCCGCTCTTCGCCCTCACCAACTGGTCCAGCGAGACCTTCCCCCTGGCCAGGGCGCGCTTCGCGTTCCTGAAGCGCTTCCGGCACATCGTGGTGTCGGGCGAGGTGGGCCTGGTCAAGCCCGATCCCGCCATCTACCGCCTGACGGCGGAGCGCTGCGGGTTCGTTCCCGGGGAGGCCGTCTTCGTGGACGACTCCCCCGGGAACGTGGCGGGCGCGCTGGCCTTCGGCTTCGACGCCATCCGTTTCACGGATCCGGCGGGCCTGCGGCGCAGCCTTCAGGAACGGGGCATCCTTACCGGAGCTTGAAGGGCATCGTCAGCTTGAAGCGGGCCGAGACGGCCTTGCCCTTGACCTTGGCGGGCTCGAAGAGCCAGCCCTTGGCATAGTCCACGGCGGTGGGGCGCAGCTCCTCGGGGCCTTCGATGGCCTCGACCTTGACGGGCACGCCCTTGGTATCGATGGTCACGACGACCACCACGGTTCCCTGGATGCGCTTCTCCTTGGCATCGGCGGGGTAGGCGGGCGCGGCCGGCTGGAACTTGACCTTGATCTGGCTGAAGTCCTGGTCGACCACGGCGTCCGTTTCGGCCTTGGCCTCGGCCTTGGGCGCGGGCTTGGGGGCCTTCTTGGCGGGAGCGCCCTGGGCCGCGAGGGTCCCGGCGGCGACGAGGAGGGCGCCCGACAGCACGAGGGCGAGGCCCCGGAAGGAGGGGACGAAGGCGTCCTGGGGACGGAAGAGGCGGGAGATGCGGAACATGAGGTTTCCTTTGGCGGCTCCCAGGGCGGGCCCGGCAGCCTGATCGAATACGGTTGAGGGGGTCCGCCGGAGCCGTTCCAGGGCCGCGAGGCCCTCGGCCAGGAGCATGGGATCCCCGCACACGTCCGCGGCGATGTCGTCGCAGCAGTGTTCGCGCAGATCCCGCACGTGCCTGGAAAGCCACCATGCGGCGGGATGGAAGAAGAGGAGCGCCTCCGCGACGGACTGCAGGAGGTTGGCGAGGAAATCAGCACGCCGCACGTGGGCGATCTCATGGGCGAGGACGGCTTCCAGGGCTTCGGGGGCGAGGTGGAGGAAGGCCCCCGCGGGCACGAGGATCACGGGACGGAGCCAGCCGATGACCAGGGGCGAATCGGCGGCCAGGGAGACGCGGATGCGGATCCCCTGCCCCGCCCCCAGGCGGTCGGCGAGCCTGCGGACCGTGGCCTGCCACGCGGCGGGCGCGGGCTTGGACGGTGCGACGAGGTGCCGCTCCATCCACCAGAGGCCGCCTCCCAGCCGCGCCAGCATGGCCGCGGCACCCAGGCCCCAGGCCAGCGCCAGCCAGGGGCTCAGGGACCGGAGGGATGCCAGGAGGCTGGTGCCGGCCTTGGCGTCACGGATCGCGGGGAGGATCCACCCCGCGAGTTCCACGGCGTTGGTGCCGGNNGGCGGCTTCCCGGGACTGGTTGAGGACCATGAGGAAGGTCAGCGCCGGGAGCGCCACCATGGCGGCGAGCCCCGCACTGGCGAAAGCGTAGCGGGTGCGGGCGTCGCGCCGCCGCAGGACGGCGAGGCCCACGTAGGCCGCCAGGCCCAGGAGGGCCACTTCCCAGAGGGCGTGAAGGAGGGTCAGCCCCAGTTTCGCGAGGATCTCGCTTTCCAGGAAGAGGTTCATCGGCGCTGCTCCTTCATGCGTGACAGGAAGGCCTGGATCTCGTCCAGTTCCCCGTCCCCGGCGCTGGCCGAGGACAGGGCCCTGACGACGAGCGAGGCCGCGCTGCCCTGGAAGGCCTTCTGCAGAAGGTCATCCAGAAGGCAGGCCTGCGTAGGTTCTTCACCCTGGGCGGCCTGGTACACGTGCGTCCGCGCGGACTCGTCACGGGTGACCAGGCCCTTCTCCACCATGATCTGCATGAGCTTGAGCACGGTGGTGTAGCCCATGTCCCTGCCCTTGGACAGTTCGCCGTGCACGTCACGAACGGTCGCGGGGCCGCGGTCCCACAGCACCCTCAGGATGGCGAGCTCGCCGTCGGAAGGGCGTATGGGGGACTGGGACATGGAAGCTCCGGGGGGGGGTCTGAATACATATTACGAACCCATTCGTATCTGTCAACGAACAGGTTCGTACTTTTACCTCGACGTGACAAACCGGTATGGACCCCAGGCGAGGCAACCCTGTTGACCGCGACGACTCTTCAATGACTGGGAGACGAGCTTATCCGACGCGCAACAGTTGCTAGAAGCTGGATAAGGACCTGACCTCAGTTCCCCCAAGCCCCTTAAAGGCCAATCCCCGGGGTATCGGATGAAGTGGCGGGGCCAAACCACATCTGCCTCCTGAGTATGGAGGCAGCAAGACCGAGCACACAGGCATTCCCCCAGGAGGTCAATCACCTTGCTCCCCACGCACCCGAAGTTGGGCCAATCCGCAGATTTATAGTCTGCCTATCACCACCGCCCCGACGGCACTTATACGTACGCGTAGGTTCGCCTATCCAGGTAAAATCGAAATGCCCCATGAGCCAGTAGGTCCTTTCTGGGGCAATCATCTAACCGTTTTTCGCCATTCAAAATCGGTTGGCGAACCGAATCCGGCAATCAAGGTTTATCTCTCTCCAGTTACCTCGATAGGCGAACTACGAAGCATTTCGTCGCATCGGTCTAATTCAAAGTTAGACAGATCCGG
>DBMK01000019.1:649-11871 GCA_002298885.1 Anaerolineaceae bacterium UBA700 | reverse complement strand
GGAGAGGGGGCTGGGGGTGAGGCTGATTTTGGCTTAAATTTGTCCTTACTTAAATACTTACAAACCCCCTCCTCCCCAAAAAACCCAATAATTCTTTGCCCAGCCACCTGTAATCTTGTATAATAAATGATAAATATAATCCAAATTATATGATTAACTGGAGGGACAGATGAACTTTGCTCTCATCCTCAAACTAATCCACATACTCACTGCAATATGGATGATCGCAGGCCTTATTGGGCGGGCTGTGACATTGGATAAGGCCGGGAAAAGCAAGGACATCCGCGAAGTCACTTCCCTCCTGGGGCTCAGTGAAATCTTCGAGCGCCGGATGGTGATTCCAGGGTCTGCCGCCGTCCTCATCGTCGGCCTGGTGACTGCCCTGGCTGCAGGCTGGCCGATCCTGGGTTTCCTGCAAGGCGGGGCGTCGAACTGGGTGCTCGTATCGTTCGTGCTGTTCCTGACTATCATGCCCGTCATCCGTTTCATTTTCGTCCCCCGGGGTAAAGTTTTTGAGGCCGCCTATAAAGATTCGGTCCTTAAAGAAAGGATCACCCCTGAGCTCGACGCCTCCTTTCGCGATCCGGTGGTACGCGCCGCCCATTTGTACGAAGGTGCCGTGGTCGCCATTATCATTGCTTTGATGGTTCTCAAGCCGTTTTAGAAAGGTGCATCCATGCCCATCCAAACCAGCAATATTTCCTTCCCATCCGGCAGCACGACACTTGCGGGGTACCTGGCGCGGCCGGAGGGGGCCGGGCCGTTCCCGGGTGTGGTCGTCATCCACGAGATATTTGGCCTGAACAAGAATATCAAGGACATCACCGTGCGGTTTGCCAACGAGGGCTACGCCGCCCTGGGGGTAGACCTGTTCGCCGGGCGCAACCGCGCCGTGTGCATGGCCCGCTTCATGAGCGGGATGCTGCTCAATTCGCTGCACCACGGGGCGATCAAGGACCTGAAGGCCAGCCTTGACTATTTCGCCGCCCAGCCCTTCGTCGATCCGCAGCGAGTGGGGGCGATCGGCTTCTGCCTGGGCGGCGGGTTTGCCATCGCCTGGGCCTGCACCGACTCGCGGCTGAAGGTGATCGCCCCGTTCTACGGCTCCATTCCGCGCCCGCTGGAGGCCGCCCGGCGGCTGTGCCCGGTGGTTGGCTCGTACCCCGACCCGGATTTCACCACGCCCCAGGCGCGCAAGCTGGATGAATTCTTGGACGGCTGCAATATCCCCCACGACATCAAAATCTATCCCGGCGCCCGGCATTCGTTTTTCAACGACACCAACCCGGCCACGTATAACCCCGAGGCCTCCGCCGACGCCTGGAACCGCACATTGGCATTTTTTAAAGAGAAGTTACTCCACCAACGTGATTTTTCCACTTGACCCGTCCAAACGGATGCGCTGGCCGGTCTGGAGGCGGGTGGTGGCCTCGTGCACGCCAACCACGGCCGGGATGCCATATTCACGCGCCACCACGGCCCCGTGAGTCATCATCCCGCCCACCTCCATCACCAGGCCGCCCGCCGCCAGGAAGAGCGGCGTCCAGGAAGGGTCGGTGCCGGGGCAGACCATGATCTCGCCCGGCAGGAGCTGGGCGCCGCGTGGGTCGAGGATGACGTGCACCGTCCCCTCCACCACACCCGGTGAGACCGGTGCGCCGGTGAGCCCGCCGTCCTTATCCTCCCCGATCATGCCCTCGTAGAAGGCGCGCCCGTCGCTCAAGAGCAGGCGCGGGATCTGGCGGCGCAGCAGCTCGCGGTTGTAGGCCGCCCGCCGGGTGGAAATAAGTTCCCGGTAACCGGCAAGCTCGTCGCGGGCCAGGGCGCGCAGCTCGGCGTGGGTCAGGTAGAGCAGGTCGTCGGCATGATCAAGCTCGCCGGCCTCGTAGAACTCCTGCCCGCTCGCCAGCATCTCGCGGCGCTCCAGGCCGAACAGGCGCACGGCGAAGAACTTGGGCGCTTCGCGCATGCCCAGCAGGGCGCGCACCCGGCTGGCTGCCAGGCGCGCCAGGCGGGCCTTGAACCAGCCAAAGCGGGTCTTGCGCAAGCCTTTCGCCAGCTCGTCGATGGCCTGCCCGGCGCGTTCGGCACCGTGCCGGAAGACAGCATCCGGCGCCAGGTCGGCGTCTTCAATTTGAAGGTAGCTGCCGAGCACCTGCAGGATGTGAGTGGGGTCCTCGCGCCAGCGCGGGCGGCCCAGGTCGATCTCCGCCAGTCCGCGCTCGCCGTAGCGGTCCATGAAACGTTGAATGGCTCCCTGGGCAACGGGCGGAAGGCTCCCGGCCTTGAAGCGGACCGCCAGCTCGGGGACGGCAAGCGTTTGGAACGCCTGTGCCGAGGCCGGGTCGCGGCGGATCTGGCAGGCCGTTTCCCAGAGCAGCAGGTCCATCTCGGTGGTCGGGTTGTGCGGCAGGCCGCGGGTCACCTCCAGGGCCAGGTCATTCCAGCCGGGGCCGCTGCCGTTCTGTGACTTCGGAAGCTGCTTGGAAAGCTGGTTGAGCAGATTGAAGGGCGCCATGCCGCTGGCGACGCCGGATACAAACAGAATGAATCTGTCTGCCAGCTCGCGCAGCGCCAGGTCCGGGATCTGGCTGGCGCGCTGCAGCAGCTTCGAGCGCCGGTCGCCGGTTATGGCTGCACAGCGCGCCTGAACCTCGGCCAGGGTGCGTTCGCCCCCCTCGACGATCATTCTGCGCCGGCTCTCCGGTGCCAGCAGGTTGAGCAGCACGTTGAAGCCCAGGCGGGGCACAAAACGCAGCAACCGGCGCCGCCCGGCCCAACTGATGCCGGTTTTTCCGGGCAGCAAGCGGGGATCGTTCCAAATCGAATCCAGCGCCTGACCTACGCTCGGCTCAACCACAGAAAGGGCATAGCGGATAGCGCTGCGCCCGGTGGAGTTGCGCACCAGGGTCGTGATCTTGACCCACAAGCGCTCGCCGGCGGTGTGCATGACGGTGAGGGTCTCGGGTGTGAAATGATAGCCAAACAGCCTCGCGCCGGTGGCGCCGACCTGGCGGAACACGTCCCGCCCGAGCGGCGTAACCGGGTCGAGCATGCCCTGGACCGCCCCAAACGAGAACAGCACATCCAACGGCTCGGCGGAGAGGCCTTCGGGGATGGGGAATAGCGACGTGATCGCCCGAGACTGCAGCAGGTACAGGCTGCCGACGGCCCAGGCCCATTCGATATCCTGCGGGGCGCCGTATTCCGCCGCCACGCGCTGCCCAAGCTGCGCCAGCGCCAGGATCTGTTCGTCCGGCAGAGCCTGAAGGCCGGCGGCGGATTCCTGGGTAGCCAGCACCCCGCCGTCGGCATTCGAGCGGATGGCCAGCGCTTTGGCGCCCAGGGTCTTGTGCACGATGCGGTCGTGCGCCGTGTCCACCATGTACTGGTCGGGCTCTACCTGCCCGGATACCAGCGCCTCGCCCAGCCCAAACGTGGCGTCAATGACCGTCTCGCTGCGCAGGCCGGTGAGAGGGTTGGCGGTGAAAAGCACTCCGGATACCTCGCTCTGCACCATCTGCTGCACCGCCACCGCCAGAGATAACCCGCTTTGTGAGATACCCTGGCGCGCCCGGTAACCGATGGCGCGCCCGGTCCACAGGCTGGCCCAGCAGTCGATCACCGCTTTCAACAAGGGCGCTTCCCCTTTGATGTTAAGATAGGTATCCTGCTGTCCGGCAAAGGAAAGGTCTGGCAGGTCCTCGGCTGTAGCCGAGGAGCGCACGGCCACCGGCGGCGACTGGATGGCGCGATATGCCTGGCAGATCGGGGCGGCCAGCTCCGGCGGCATGGTTCCCGCAGCGAACAAGGCACGGATTTCAGCCGAAGCGCGCTCCAACCCGGCCGGTTCGTCCAGCCGGTGGGCCGCCAGCGCGGCCTGAATGCGTTCCTCCAGCCCGTTGCAGTCGGCAAAGGCGCGATAGGCAGCGGTGGTGATCAGGAAGCCGCCCGGCACCGGGTAACCGGCGCTGGCCAGGCGGGCCAGGTTGGCGCCCTTGCCTCCGGCATCTTCCAGGGTGATCCCTGGCGTATTGAATGGAAGGATATAGGTCGATGGATCGTATTGGGTCATTTTGGCTCCAGGATGCCGTTAAGGTAAATCTCGACGAACAGGTCGAAATCTTTTTCCGGATTCAAGAACTGCTGCGGCAGAAACATGCCGGTTACGAAGAAAGAGAAGAACAATCCGATGAAGGAGCGCGCCAGGGTAAACGGCGGGATGGGGCGGATCTGGTCGTGGAAGGCTAAAAATCGATTGACCAGCTCCAAAACGCCTCCGGGGGAGCCCTCACCAAAGGATTGGGTCATATGACATCCCTGGAATTCGACGATCTCGATGAACATGAGCTTCAGTACGTCCGGCGAATCGCCCAATGCTTTGAGCATGCGCCGGGCGACGTCCCGCACTAGCGCCTCAAGGGTATCCCCTTCGGCCTGGGCCATGGAAGGCAGCACACGCCGGAAAGGATGGTTTTGCAGGAAGACAGCGTTGAAAATTTCTTCCTTGTTGGCAAAATGGTTGTAGATCCCGCCCATGGTAATCCCGCTGGCGCCGACGATGTCGCGCATGGACGTGGCGGAATAGCCGTTTTCCAGGAACAGGCGGTAAGCGGACTGGACGATTTGGGCGCGGGTGGCCTCGGCTTTTTGAGTCATCAGGATCTGCTGACCTTTCTTAGCAAAAATAATAGCGAGCGTTCGCTATTATTTTTGCACAGAATTAAAGAGTTGTCAATAAGGAAACCACTTTTCTTGACTTTAGCCCAATATATATTCCGGCGCTTGACCTCACCTCCGGCCCCTCTCCATGGAATGGAGAGGGGAGCACGCATGGAAAGTAGACGTGAGGCGTACTCACCTGGCAGGAAATTCAGTTACTCCCCCTCTCCATTCCATGGAGAGGGGGTCGGGGGGTGAGGTCAGGTTTTGGCCCCGGCGGCGCTTAAGCTACTTCTGGCAGCCGGGGCAGATGAAGCAGGCACCGCTGACGTTCACCTTTTGGATCCGCTCTCCGCACACCGGGCAGGGCTGGCCCTGCCGGTGCGAGCCCATGCGCCGGGCATAGCCGCCGGGGTGGGCGTACAGGTTCAACTCCAGGGCGCTGCCACCCTGCTGGACCGATTCATTCAACGTTTCGACGATGGCGGTATACAGCCGCTGGCGCTCCTCTGCGGTCAACGAGCCGGCCTTGCGCCCCGGGTGCAGCCGCGCCCGGTAGAGGATATCCTGCATGTAGCCGATGCCGATTCCGGCAATGACGCGCTGGTCGGTCACTACGGCCTTGAGGATCTTGTTGGGCGAGCGCTCCAGGATTTCATCGAGGGCAACTGGCGTAAACTGGCCGGCATCAATTGGGGAAATGCCCAGCTTGCCGGGGTAATTCAGCGCCGGCAGCTCGGCGTCGCGGGCTGCCCTGATGAATCCCCAGGCAATGATGTGCACGGTCAGGGCGCAGCCGTCGCTGAACTCCAGGCGCGCCCTGAATTTATCCGGGCGCGGCTCGGCGGGGCGCTGCAGAAGGATCCTGCCGCTGGATTCAATGGCAATCATCAGGTTCCAATCCGGTTCCAACCGGATGAAGATCCACTTGCCTTCCCAGGTCACCCCGGCGATCGTTTTTCCGCTCAGGTCCACTTTATCCAGGTTGACGAAACCCTGGCGGATGAGCGATGCGCAATCCGGGCTGAGCACCACCTGGCGAAGGGTCTTCCCCTTCAACTCAGCGTCCATCTGAGCGGCTATGGTCTTAGCTTCCGGCAGCTCAAATGCCATATTTCCCTCCCCACGTAACCAAAACGGAACGTTGGTTTTTTGTAGTTTGTCCTGGGCGCAAAGCGCCCAGGACAAACTACAAGAAAACCTTTAACGAACTACTGACGTAACTCAGGATTCAGCTTGCGGTTCAGCCAGACGAGATAGGTGCCGTCCTGGTAAACCTTTTGCCATTTTACATTGCCCTCGATTTGCGTCGTCAGTGTATCGCTAGATGTATGCGTAATCAAATAATCCGGCTGGCGCCCCACTTCGGCAAAGACGCCGTCAAGGCAGGAAAGCGACTGCTTTTCCTCGCACTTCACCACTTCCAAGACGTAACCCAACTGCGCCGCGTAGGCCCCGGTCCATTCGGCGCCCCAGGAGGCAACCAGGGGCGTGCGTTGCAGCAGGTAGGGGAACCATTCACTTTCCTCCACCCCGGCAGCCAGCAGAAAAGTTGAGCCCGCCTGCGTTTTTTGCTGGAAAAAGCCAGCAACCCGGTAGGCGTCCGGGGTGAGCACGGGGCTGTAAGCGGCAATGGCGTTGGCCCCTGCCCCGCACAGCACCAGCAGGAGCAGCCCAACGAAGACAAGTCCCCGCAGAAACGCGCCGCGGCGCGGCCCGGCGATAAACCCGCCCGGGTTGAGCATGCGATAGATTTCAGCGATCATTCCCCCGGCTAAAAGCGCGCCTACGAAAATCGTGAAACGCCAGCCCTCGGAGATAAACAGGACCAGCAGAGCGAACCACACCGGCAGGTAAAATTTCTTGACCGCCAGCGCGTAAACCAGGCCGGTGATCACCAGCCCGAACAAAACGGCATCCAGGCGGAGGATACTGACCCCGTCCTCAATCCAGGGGAGCAGCTTGTTGAGATCGGTAAAGACGGCCAGGAAGTAATCGTTGCCGTGCGAGCCGAGCGGGCCGCCCAGCACCTGGATCCCGTAGCGCGAAAGGACCACCAGCCACCAGGGAGCGGACACCAGCGCCCCGCCCAGGCCTACCAGCAGGCCCAGCGCCCAGCGCCGGAGCTGCAAGGGCCGCGCCAAAGCGTACGCCGCCACGCCCAATGCAAAGAAGAGGGCGTAGCTCAGGTGGGTCAGAACGGTCAGGCCGAAGAACGCGGCCGCGAGAAGACCGAATTTCCATCCCGGACAGCGTACCAGGCGATAAAAAAAGTACAGGCCGCACAGCGCAAAGAAGAACGCCAGCGAGCGCACGATGCCGCCGGCCTCGGCGTGGACCAGGTACATGTAGCCGGACGAGGCGAGGATGAGGCTGGCCGCGAGTGAGGCAAGCCGCGAGCCGGTCAATTCGAAGGCGAGGAAGAAGGCCGGGATGATGCACAGCCAGGCAAACAACGGCGCTGCAAAGCGCAAATAGGCCGCCACGGGCAGGCCCAGGACGTGGGTCACAAATGCCATCAAATAGAAGGCCAGAGGCGGGTAAGCGTAGGGCATGCCTCCCGGCCCGTAATAGGCCACTGCCTGCGGCAGGAGGAAGTGGTTGTTGGCCAAAGCATCGCTCATTAACGTGTACAGGCCGGCGTATCCCAGCGGCAAATCGAAGCGCAGGGCATTCTGGAACAGGATGGACAGGGCCACCAGCAGGGCCAGGCCCAGGGTGCGCAGCAGCGAGGCGCGCAGGAAAAGGCAGGCGCTCCAGATTGCGTCGAGGCACGCCTGCCAGAGGCGCTCCAAAACCTGGGTAAAGGAGCTCCAGGCCTGCCGGGCCAGCTCGAACCGGCTGAGGACGAGCTGAAAGGCGAGGCAGCCGCCCAAAAAGGCGAATCCCCAGGCCGCCAGCGGGAGCAGGCGGGCGAAATACGGGCTGAAGCGCTCGCTCAGCGCCAGCCAAAGGCTGGCTGCGATCAGCAATACCAGCAAGAGAAAGGCAGCCCAAAAACCGCCCTGGGAGAAGAAGAATGCCTCAATACGCTGCCGGGCGATTGGCCGCCTGGGCAGAAATTTGGACACGAACAGGACCGCCAGTGCCAGGGCAACAAAACCGAGCGCCATCAGCCAGCGGCTGAGCGAATACCCCAGGAAAACTTGATTCTTCGGATCGGGCGGAATGAGGAACAGGAAAACCAGGCAAGTAATGGTTACAAAAATCGTCCAGGCGAAGAACAAAGACGGCCAGCGCGGATTACGATTGATTTGCATCGAAGCACTCTGCACCCGGGATTGGGTGGCTTTGGCCGGGTTGGGGGTGTAAATTACCCCCAGACCGGCCCATGCCGCCCAATAAATTATATCATTTCGACCCCGGTCTATTTGTGAAAAAAGGTATTAATTATATTATTATTGACAGCGTCCGCCCGTCTTGTTATTATTAAGAAAGGCCTGGGCGGGACCCCGGAAATGGAATTCTTACTGGTAGGGGCACGGCGGTGATGGATGGATTATTGAAATCCCATGAACCGCCGTGCCCCTGCCTCAATTTGTTCCTGATAATCCCGGGGGAAAACCAGGACTACACTTAGAGGCTAAATATGACTGTACTCACCTCCCCTGGCGCCCGATTCCGCGCCGCCCTCGAACTCGAACGGCCGCTTCAGGTAGTTGGGGTGATCAATGCGTACGCGGCGCGCCTGGCAGAGCGCAGCGGTTTTCGCGCCGTTTACCTTTCCGGCGGGGGCGTGGCCGCCGGCTCGCTCGGCATCCCCGACCTGGGCATCACCACGCTCGAGGACGTGCTGATCGACGCCCGGCGCATCACCGACGCCACCAGCCTGCCGCTGCTGGTGGACGTGGACACGGGCTTCGGCAGCGCCTTCAACATTGCCCGCACGGTGAAATCGCTGATTAAGACCGGCGCAGCCGGCATGCACATCGAGGACCAGGTGCAGGCCAAGCGCTGCGGCCACCGCCCCGGCAAGGCGATCGTGGCGCAGGAAGAAATGGTCGACCGGATCAAGGCTGCCGCCGACGCCCGCAGCGATCCCGCCTTCGTCATCATGGCTCGCACGGACGCGCTGGCCGTGGAAGGCCTGCAGGCGGCCATCGACCGGGCGGCAGCCTGCGTTGAGGCCGGAGCCGACATGGTCTTCCCCGAGGCCCTGACCAGCCTGGAGATGTACCGCCAGTTTGCCCAGGCGGTTAAGGCGCCGATCCTGGCCAACATGACCGAGTTCGGCGTTACGCCGCTGTTCACCACCGCCGAGCTGGCCTCCGCCGGGGTCAGGCTGGCGCTATACCCGCTCTCGGCCTTCAGGGCGATGAGCGCGGCGGCGTTGAAGGTGTACCAGGCCCTGCGCCAGGAGGGTACCCAGCAGAGCGTCGTGTCCACGATGCAGACGCGGGCCGATTTATACGACGTGCTGGGCTATTACGCCTACGAAAAAAAGCTGGACGAGTTGTTTGAAAAAGAAGATGGTTCCTCTCGATAATCGAACAAAAAGGAGATCCCAAGATGTCCGACGCGGTCATTGAAAAATCAGCCCCTGCAAAGAAATCCGTTTCTCTGTCCGGAGTAGAAGCCGGACAAACTGCTATCTGCCACGTTGGGTTTGAAGGCAAAGGGTTGTACTATCGCGGCTACGATATTCGCGACCTGGCCGAATTTTCCACCTATGAGGAAGTGGCTTACCTGCTGATCCACGGCGAAATGCCCAACGCCTCGCAACTGGCGCGCTACAAGACCCGGCTGAAGGCCATGCGCGGCATCCCGGCTCCGGTCAAGGCTGTGCTGGAAGAGATTCCGGCGGCGGCCCACCCCATGGACGTGCTGCGCACCGGTTGCTCGATCCTGGGCACCGTGCTGCCCGAGCGCGAGGACCACTCCGCCGAAGGAGCGCGCAACATCGCCGACCGGCTGATCGCCAGCTTCCCCTCGATGTTAATGTACTGGTTCCACTACGCCCGCAACGGCAAGAAGATCGATCTGGAAACCGGGGAGGACTCGATCGCCGCCCATTTCCTGCACCTGCTGCTCGGCCGCGCCCCCTCGCCCTCGCACGTACACGCCCTGGACGTCTCGCTCATCCTGTACGCGGAGCACGAATTCAACGCATCGACCTTTTCTGCCCGCGTAACGGCATCCACCAGGTCCGATTTCTACTCGGCGATCACATCAGCGATCGGCACCCTGCGCGGGCCGCTGCATGGAGGCGCCAATGAAGAGGCCATGAAGCTGATCTCCCGCTTCAGCTCACCGGATGAGGCCGAACGCGAACTGATAAAGATGCTGGGGCGCAAGGAGCGGATCATGGGTTTCGGCCACCGCGTCTACAAGGAAAAGCCGGATCCGCGTTCCGATGTGATCAAGAAATGGTCGGGAAAACTCTCCGAGGCAACCGGTGAACGTCTGCTGTACCAGATTTCGGAACGGATCGAGGAGGTCATGGCCCGGGAAAAGGATCTCTACCCAAACCTCGATTTTTATAGTGCATCCGCCTATCACCTGTGCGGAATCCCGACGGAAATGTTCACTCCGCTGTTCGTCTTTGCCCGTACCAGCGGCTGGTCCGCCCATGTCATGGAACAGCGCGCGGAGGGCCGCCTGATAAGGCCCACCGCCGAGTATGTCGGGCCGGAACCAGGGCCGTTCGTGCCGATAGAGCAAAGGGAATAAACCAATTGTCATGTTCTAAGTTTTAAGTTGAAATCCGTAAACTGAATACTGAAAACCGGAGAGGAATTGCCATGACTAACAGTACCGCCGATAGAAACATCCGTCCTGAACCTGACCGGGAAATGGTAGAAATCGCCGATTATGTGGCGGATTATTACATAGCCAGCGACAAGGCTTACGACACGGCGCGCCTCTGTCTCATGGACAGCTTGGGGTGCGCGGTGCTGGCGCTGAATTACCCGGAATGCACAAAGTTGCTGGGGCCCGACGTGCCGGGTTCGTTCGTCCCGCTCGGGGCGAGAATCCCCGGCACGCGTATCGAGCTGGATCCGGTCAGGGCCGCCTTCGATATCGGCGTCCTCGTGCGATGGCTGGATTACAACGATACCTGGCTCGCGGCGGAATGGGGACACCCGTCGGACAATCTTGGCGGCATACTTTCCGTTGCTGATTTTCTCAGCAGGAACAATGAATCGCGGGGAAACGAGGCGCTCACCATGCGCAACGTCCTGACCGCAATGATCAAGGCCCATGAGATCCAGGGGGTGATGGCGCTGGAAAACAGCTTCAACAGGGTCGGCCTCGATCACGTGGTCCTGGTCAAACTGGCGACTGCGGCTGTGGTGACGGGAATGCTCGGCGGCGGCAAGAGAGAAATCATCGATACCGTATCCCAGGTGTGGGTCGACGGCCAGAGCCTGCGCACATACCGCCATGCTCCCAATACCGGCCCGCGAAAATCCTGGGCCGCCGGGGACGCCACCAGCCGCGGGGTGTGGCTGGCGCGCATGACCATGCGTGGCGAACCCGGGTACATGAGTGCTTTGACAGCGAAAAATTGGGGTTTCTACGATGTTTCCTTCAGCGGTAAGCCGTTCCGCATGCAGCGG
>DBMK01000019.1:0-644 GCA_002298885.1 Anaerolineaceae bacterium UBA700 | reverse complement strand
CGTTCGACTCGTACGTGATGGAGAATGTTCTGTTCAAGGTGGCGTTCCCCGCCGAATTCCATGCCCAGACTGCGGTGGAATGCGCCATCGGGCTCCATGGACGGGTCAGGGACCGGCTCGACGACATCGAACGGATAGTCATCACCACCCAGGAGTCCGCCGTGCGCATCATCAGCAAGACCGGTCCCCTGCACAACCCGGCCGACCGCGACCACTGTCTCCAGTACATGGTCGCCGTCGGGCTCATTCACGGCATGCTGACGGCGGGCGATTACAGCGATGAATCAGCCGCGAACCCTCGCATCGATATGCTGCGGGGAAAGATGGAGGTGGTTGAGGATCCCCGCTACAGCAGGGATTATCTCGATCCGGAGAAGCGCTCGATCGCCAATGCCGTCCAGGTTTTCTTCAAGGATGGCAGCAGCACGGAGAAGGTGGAGATCGAGTATCCCTTCGGCCATCCCCGCCGGCGCGACGAGGGAATTCCCCTTCTTCTCAGAAAATTCAGGGAAAACCTCCTGACCCGTTTTTCCGAGGAACAGGTTGAAGAAATCCTGCAGCTCATGAACGATCGCCATAAATTCGAGAGTACGCGCGTCAACGAGTTCATGGACCTGTTCGTCCCGGTAAAACCGAGGGTCAAG
>DBMK01000257.1 GCA_002298885.1 Anaerolineaceae bacterium UBA700 | reverse complement strand
GGGCCGGGGGGTTAGGTCAATAACGACGCAGCAACATTAGTGAACTTACCTAAGTAAATAAACAACGATCCACAGCCCGCCGACCGCCGCAAACATCTCGGGCCAGGAATTGATCAGGGAATACAACCCGCCGACCCATGAATGCAGCAGCGCATGCGGGGCCAGCAGCGGCGAGGCGCCGTAGATATTGTTAATCTTGCGCTTGCGGATGGCGTAGACCAGCAGAGCCAACCCGACCGGCAACGAAGCCGGCCAGAAGCTGTAATGGGTGGTATCCAGGCGGGTCTCCAGGCGCAGAGGCCACAGCCCAAAGATCAAGCAGGATAACAGCAGGACGACCGTCACCGGGGCAAAGGTAATCGCCACCTTGCGCAGCCCGCCCTCCCGCCAGGCCTCGAAAAGCCAGTAAATGGCCAGCACGAAACCGACCTGCGGCTTGATGGCGATCAGGAACAAACCCAACCAGGGAGGCAGCACGAACGCCGGCACCACCATCCATTCCACGTTGCCGTTGAGCAGGCAGTGGATCACTGGCGGCGAGGCCAGCAGCAGGAACATAACTGCCGGGCGGGCTCCCATGCGGTAAGCCGTCCAGCCGAACCCGGCCAGGCTCACCACCACCAGCAGCGCCCGCGACAACTCCAACGGCAGCAGCGCAAACGGGATCAGTGGCAGCAGGGTCCATGGCGCGTTGTAATATGATTCCACGGTATAAGGAGAACGCCCCGCCAGCAGCTCCAACGTCGCCGGGCGGAACGATTCCTGCCAATCCACTGCCGGCGGAAGGACGTACACCATCGCCACCGTCAGTCCGGCCAGCATTACCAGGACCAGCACCCACTGCCACCTGATGAACCTGCTGTGTGTTAACCCCCTCAGGGAATCCATATGGAATGATTCTATATGCGAATCAAGAATCGTAGTGACGACTGATGAATTTTAACTAATAAATACCGTACCCTAATCTTTCGTACATGCTTGCGCCGCCTGGGGCTAAAGCCGCCAGGCTACAAGAACTCAAGCCCGCCGAGGCGGGCTGAAACGGCGCGTGCTCTTTAAGTCGGCCTTGGCCGACTTGGATTTTTGGCAGCCTGGGGTTTTCAACCCCAGGCGTCTCAGTTAGATAAACCGCCGAAGTTACGGTACTATTTTGTTGAAGTTCACAAGTCGTCATTACGATTCTTAATAAAAAACGCACCCCCTCTTCTGGAGCGGTGAAACACGCCTGCCCTGGCGGGAGGTGCCAGGGTGCTCCAGAAGAGGGGGCAGGGGGTGAGGCAATCTAAACCACCAGCAATAACGGCTGCTCCAAATACTCCGCCAGCGCCTTCATGAATTGGGCAGCTTCGGCGCCGTCCGTCAACCTGTGGTCGGCCGAGATGGTGGCCTTCATGCGCATGCCCGCCTTCAGTTCGCCATTCGCGCCCACCACCGGAACCTGGCGCGCTGTGCCCACCGCCAACACAGCCGCCTCGGGCGGGGTGATGATGGCGATAAAGTTTTCAACATCGAACATGCCCAGGTTGCTGATCGAGAAGGTCGAACCCTCCACGTCTTCCGGGCGGATCTTGCCGGCGCGCGCTCGACCCGACATGGCGCGCACTTCCTGCGAGATCAGGCGCAGCGGCTTCATATCGGTGTCCTTGCAAACCACGGTCATCACGCCGCCTTCGATGGCCACGGCGGTACCCACGTTAACGTGCCCGTGGCGCACGATCTCATTCCCGGCAAACGAGGCGTTCAGGTTGGGGAAGCGCCGCAGGCTCAGCGCCACGGCCTTAACGATGAAATCGTGGACCGAAATCTTCTGGTCGTCCGGCAGAAGCTCGTTGATGCTCTTGCGCAGCGCCAGCAGCTTCTCGACGTCGTACTCGTGGGTGACGTAAAAATGGGGGAACTGCTGCTTCGATTCGACCATTCGCCGCCCGATAGCCGAACGCAGCTTGTCGACCGGCACGTGCTGGTCCTGGGGGGCTTCGCCACCCAACTGCGCCAACGGCGCCAGCGGAACCAGCGCCGCCGGTTTGGGCGCGGGGGCCGGGACGGCTGGGGCAGAAATTACCGGCGCAGCCGGCGCGGGCGCCGCGACTGCGGCAGTTCCCTGCCGGGCAATGGCCTGCTCGACGTCCCTGCGTACGATGCGCCCGCCAGGGCCGCTGCCCTGCAGCCGGCGAATGTCAAGGCCAGAATCGCCGGCAATGCGCCGCGCCAGCGGCGAGGCTTTGACCGGTCCCGCTGCAATGGGCTGAGGTTCAGCGACCGGCGCAGCCTCTACAACCGGCACGGCCGACGCCGATGGGGCCGCGCTTGCGGCCGGCGCTTGCACGGCCGCCGGCGCCGAAGCAGCCGCCGCACTGACTGTTTCACCCGGTTGCCCGATCACTGCAATGGGGCTGCCTACCGGCACCACTGCTTTTTCGTCCACCAGGTGCTTGAGCACCACCCCGCTGAACTGCGATTCGACCTCCACGGTCGCCTTGTCCGTCTCGATTTCGGCCAGCACTTCGCCCTTGTTCACCTGCTCGCCTTCGACCTTCACCCAGCGCACCAGCGTGCCCTCGGCCATGTCGAACCCCAGCTTGGGCATCTGAACCGTATCGGCCATTACAACACCTCCTTGACAGCGTCGATCACGTCCTGGACCTGCGGCAGGGCCAACTGTTCCAGGGCCCGGTTGTACGGCAGGGGCACTTCCTTCTGTGCCACCCGTTTGACCGGCGCATCGACGTAATCGAAAGCCTGCTCGTAGATGCGGGCCGAGATCTCGGCCCCCACCCCGAATGTCGGCCAGCCTTCTTCGACGACCACAGCCCGGTTCGTCTTCTTGAACGATTCGATCACCGGGCCCATGTCCAGCGGGCGCAGCGAGCGCAGGTCCACGATCTCGACCTCGATGCCCTCTTTAGCCAGCTCCTCGGCGGCTTTGCTCGACACCTCCAGCATCTTGCTGTAGGTCACGATGGTCACGTCCTTGCCAGGCCGTTTGACCTCGGATTTGCCGATGGGGATAGTGTAATCGCCATCCGGCACCTCGCCTCGGGTCTGGTAGAGGGTAGCATGTTCGATGAACAGCACCGGGTCGTTGCCGCGGATGGCCGCCTTGAGCAGGCCTTTGGCGTCGGCCGGCGTGCCCGGTGCGACCACCTTGAGGCCCGGGAAGTGGGCAAAAATTGCATCAGGCGTCTGCGAGTGGGTGGCGCCGAGCTGGCGCCCGCCGCCGCCGACCGTGCGGATGACCATCGGCAGCACCATTTGGCCGTTGAACATGTAATGCAGTTTGGCGGCCTCATTGACGATGTGGTCCATCGCCACGTAAGCGAAGTTGATCGTCATTAGTTCGGCCACCGGGCGCAGGCCGGTGAGCGCCGCGCCAATGGCCGCGCCCACGATCGCCGCCTCTGAAATAGGGGTATCGCGCACCCGCTCGCCGCCAAAATGGTCGTAGAAACCCTTGGTCACGGCGTACGAGCCGCCCCACACACCCACTTCCTCACCCATAATAAACACCTTGGGGTCGCGTTCCATCTCTTCCCATAAGGCCTGGGAAATTGCCTCACGCATCGTTAACCGCGCCATGCTTAGCCCTCCCCTTCGTCGGCATAAATATGTTTGAAAAGATCCTGCGGGGACGGGTCCGGGCTGGCCTCGGCAAAATCGACGGCGGCCTGCACTTCCTGTACGGATTTGTCGTCCAGTTGGTTCAGTTCTTCCTCGCTGGCGATGGCATTGCTGACCAGGTACTTGCGGAACAGGCCGATCGGGTCTTCCTCCTCCCAGCGATGCACCTCGTCCGCCTTGCGGTAGCGCTCGGGGTCACCCATCGAGTGGCCGCGGAAGCGGTAGGTCATGGCCTCCAGAAGCTGTGGCCCGCTGCCGGCGCGGATCTCGGCCAGCATGCGCTCGGCCACCTGGCGCACGGCCATGATGTCCATCCCATCCACCTGCTCGCTCTTCATCCCGTAACCGGCCGCCTTCTGGCGGATCTCTGACACAGCCGAGGCGCGGGCGACCTGCGTACCCATCCCATACATGTTATTCTCGCAGACCCACAGCACCGGCAGGTTCCACACCTTGGCCAGGTTGACCGCCTCGTGGAAGAAGCCAATGTTGGTGGCGCCGTCGCCAAACATGCAGATGGTGACGGCCTTGTTGCCCTGGTAATAATCGCCCAGGGCCAGGCCGGTGGCCAGTGGCAGGTGCGCCCCGACGATGGCGTGCCCGCCCCAGAAATTCTTCTGGACGTCCGCCATGTGCATCGAGCCGCCGCGCCCGCCGGAAACGCCGGTTGCCTTGCCTTCCAGCTCGGCCACCACCAGCTTGACGTCGATGCCGCAATTAATCGCCACACCGTGGTCGCGGTAGGCCGTAATGACCCGGTCCTCAGGCCGGCGGGCGGAGATTAGCCCGGTGCTCACTGCCTCCTGGCCGATATAAAGATGAAGGAAGCCCCCAATCTTGCCCTGCTGGTAAAGCTCGGCGGCGCGCTCCTCCATGTGCCGGATGACCACCATTTGGTGGTACAACTCCAAATACTCGTTTTTTTCCATTGCAATGCTTTCCTTCTACGTTCGCCCGGCGGGCCGCAGTTACAACTTGTGATGTTGTGTTGCCTACCCGCCTAAAAATGATGAAAGAATTAAATTCAGCGGCGGTATCAGGTCTAAATATCCCTTAACCGCCGCATTGAATACCCTGTTCTCCTCGCTCCACTCCCATATCACTACTCTCTGCTCTCTATTCTCTACTCACTATTCTCGATTTTTACGATAAATATTATATCAAAAAACGCGCGTTATTCATAATTTGCACAAACTGTCGCCTCAATTTCCGGGCCATAGATGCAAGCAAAGGTAAACTGATTCTCGAAGCGCACGATCACAAGGAACTCGTTGGCCGTGTAAGGCTTGGTGGATGAAGGGCCTTTAAACTGGCCAATCGTGCCGCTCCATTCCAGCGTGTACTGACCGGCCGCGTTTGGGAACCAGCCCTGCACGCCTTTCAACGCTCCAGGCAGGGCGTTCGGTCCGGTAGCCTGAAGCCCCTGCTGCACCAGACCCTGCGTGCTGCGCAGGCCGTCCTGGATGGCCGGCGGGTAGACCGCCAGCGAGCCCAACGCCACTGCCAGGGCGGTCGCCGCCAGTGGCCAGGCGTAGCGGCCGATGACCAGGCCGCCCTGCGGCCGGTCGGGCAGGTTATTGATGGTCATGCGCGCCATAAAGGTAATAACCAGCATGAAGACGACCGGCGGCGTGTAGGTAGCCAGGAAATGGAATTGGACCCCGATGGTCTGGCCTGGTGGGCCGAGCGGGTCCTTCCAGGGCAGCAGGAAGATCAACATCGCGCTGGCCCCGATTCCGGCCAACGCCCCCAGCCAGGTCTTTTCAGGCCAGCACACCGCCAGCCCCAGCAAGGTGCCCACCAGGGCAAAGGAGAAGAAGTACCCCAACGTGCCCCCAAATGGGTCGCGCAGCGGCAGGTCCGGCAGCGACGAACGGACGGCCTGGAGGGAAATGAAGGCATACACCAGCGCCAGCCAGGCCCCGATGACCGCCCCGCCGAACCGGAAAAAGCTGCGATCTTTCATCCTCTCCATATTTTAGGTTTCACAGTTTCTGGATAAATTCCATCAGCGCCGGCGTATGTTCCTGGTAATGCCCATAGGTGTTGCTGACAATGTACTGCCAGGGCTTATCGGTAAGGGGCATATCCTTAAAGCGGGCCGGATCATCCAGATCGCCTTCCTCCAGCTTCTGGCACAGCGCCCACAGCTCGGCGTGCACCCGCCCGGCCTCAGCCAGCACGTCCGCCAGCGGGCGGTCACGGTTTTGGGCATAGATCGCCTGGTTGCGCAGGTCCAGCTTCTCCTCCCACAGCGGTGAGCCGGCCAGGGTGCGTTCACGGATCATATCCACCATCTCCTGCTCGTACCAGGTGACGTGAGCGATGATATCCTTGACCGTCCATTGGCCGGCGGCGCCCGGCACAGTCATACGCTCCGGCGGAACCTGCGCCAGCAGCGCCTGCCATGCCCGATATTCCTTGTCCAACACCTGCAAGAAATCAGCAGTTCTCATTGATTTCCTCCGTTTTTTGTATTGATTCTGGCCTTCTTCGAAGGCAAAAAATCCAAAAAAATTACTCGTTCTCAATTTCCAGAATCCGAACCTCTTCAACCTGGGGCATATACTTGGGAATATCCAATATCGCGCTGCGTACCAGGTGGTTGATCTCCTCGGTCAGCCTTTCCTTGAGGAAACCGCTGGCGAAGGAGAAAAGGGCGTTGTTCGGGAACACGATGCGGGTGATATCCACCCTGGCTGTGCCATCCTCCACCGGGAAGGCGGTAAGGTACACGTCGGCCTTTGCCGATGGGTGGAGCGGCCCGACGACCATCTTTAATTTCAATTGAACGCGAAAACCAGCCGTCATAATGAAACCCTCACTGAGAAAGTCTGACAGGTTTCAGGTATTGTACTCGCGATGAAGCAAAGAGGCGAAAAAAAGTTAGTTGATGAATTGCATTCCCACGTATACCTCACCCCCCGGCCCCCTCTCCACGGGGTGGAGAGGGGGAGCGCGCTCAGATTATGGCTAAAGCACCTTTCCTAGGTTGCAAGTGGATTTTGCCCACTTTCCAATTCCGCAAACAAAAAACACTTAGAATTCCTTGTATAGGTGTAGATCCCTCAACGAAATTGCCTCCCCCCCTCTCCACCCCGTGGAGAGGGGGCCGGGGGGTGAGGTCGAAGTTGAAAATTTTTGGCTCTGAATCAAACGCTTGACTTTGACTCAAATATCTGCTATCCTGATAATATAAGTCGACTACCGATATATAAGGGGTATCGATGGCCTCCCAAACCAATCCATTCCAAGAACTGCTGCCCCTGCGCGAGCCAACCTATTTGATCCTGGTAAGCCTGGCACCCGGCAGGAAACACGGCTATGCCATCCTCAAGGACGTGGAGGAGCTGAGCAGCGGCCGGGTGCGCCTGAGCACCGGAACGCTCTACGAAGGTCTGACCCGCCTGCTGGACCAATCGCTGGTCGAGCGCATCGACGAAGGGCCGGAGGATGGCGGCGACCACCCCGGCCTGCCGCGTAAGTTTTACCGCCTCACCGGGCTGGGCCAAAAAGTGCTCCAGGCCGAGACTGAGCGCATGCAGGAGCTGGCTGCTATCGCCCGCCGGCGGCTGGGGATGGAATCGCCATGAGCGTTCAGGTGAGGCGGTTGATCTATCTCTTCCAGGTCTTGTTCCGCCTGTACCCGCCGCGCTACCGCGTCGATTTTGGCCCCGAACAGCTTACCGTGTTCAAAATGGAGGCGCTGTGCGCCGAAGAGCAGGGCGGTTTCAGCCTGGCGGTGCTGGTCCTGCGCGAGCTGTTCTGCCTGCCGGCGAGCATCCTTTACCAGCACGTGCGCGAGATAAGGAGGCGAGCCATGCAATCGCCAGCCGTGTCTGATTGGAAGCGTCCTACCTGGGCCGAAATCCTGGTCGTGGCATCGATTTTCTTCATCCCAGCCTTACGCAAGGCGGAGCAATTCATCGGGATCGCTGCACCTATCCTGGGGTACGGGTTGGCAGCAGTCATCATCGCCTGCATCATCCTCGGACTCGTAAAACGGGTGCCGCGTTGGGCAATCCCTCATTTTGGCGTCGTCCTGAGTTTTACCGGCCTCGCCCTGGCCATCAGCTCAGGGTGGAACCTGGGATACCTGCCCCAGGTGCCGGTTGGCAGCCAGGATACGCTGCTGAACGCCCTGCCGCTTAAAACCAGCCTGGCTTTTCTGGGGATCACCCTGATCCCGGCCGGCCTGTTCATCCTGTTCCTGTTGATCCTGCCACCGCTTTGGCCGGCCCTGAAACGCCTCTTCGGCGATTGGACTCTGCTTTCCTTCCTCTTTTATGGGATGGCAATTCTTCCGCTCACCGAAATGTTCGATGAGTACTCCTACCAACAGCCGTATGTACTGTTGGCCTGCCTCTTCCTGGCCGGCGGGGCGCTGGTGTTCCTGCGCAGCCCGCAGCGCGGGCAGCGTTTCCTGGCGCTGGCGGGCGGGCTCGCCCTGGCCATCCTGACCGTTGCGGCGGGCAAATGGTTCATTGTTCCCCTGCAGCACTGGCCACCCTGGAACAGCCTACCGCCGGACCAAAACACCCGCCTGAGCGAGGTATTATCGACGCTCTGGTCCGGCGCCATATTGCTAATCGTCATGGCCATCCCGGCAATCCTGGCGCTCTTTCCAACCCGAAGAATGGCGGCTGAGGTAAGCTAATCAAGCCATTGAATCGTAGTGACGACTTCAGTCGTTCCTCGCGGGTGAGGAACGACTGATGGTTTATGAACACTTAAACGGGTAGTCAGCGTCTTGACGAGCCTACTAGCCTCACCCCCGGCC
>DBMK01000121.1 GCA_002298885.1 Anaerolineaceae bacterium UBA700 | reverse complement strand
AAAAATCAAAAAAACCTCTAATTATTTAACGCCATAACAGCCAGACAGCCAGGGCAATTACCAGGCCGGTGGCGACGCCGGCCAGAACTTCGCGCGGGGTGTGGCCGAGCACCTCGTTGAGCTGGTCGCCGCTGATGGGGTGTCCGGCAAACAGCTCATTGATGATGGCGTTGATCTTCTCGGCGTGGAAACCGGCCTGGCGACGCACCCCGGCGGCATCGTAGACGACGATCATCATCACCGTAAAGGCCACCACGAAGGGAGCCTTGTTAAACCCATCGAACAGGCCCACCGAAAGCATGACCGACGTCACCAGGGAAGCGTGCGAGCTGGGCATCCCACCCGGGGCGAACAACAAGGACCAGTTCCACTTTTTGGTCTCCAGGTATTCCACCGGCACCTTCAACAGGCCGGAGAGAAACCAGGCTGCCAGGGCGGTGATCAGCATGGGGTTGGAAATGAGCTGGTTCCACATAGACGATCATTCTTCTTCTTGCAAGGCATCGATCTCCCGCCCGGTAAGCTGGCGCACCTTGAGCTCGGCCTGCGAGAGCAGCTCGGCGCAGTGTTTGGCCAGGGCCTGGCCACGTTCAAATAAGGCCAGCGCTTCTTCCAGGACGAGGTCTTCGCCTTCCATTTTGGCGATGATCTCCTCCATTTCGGCCATGGCCTGCTCGTAGGTCAGCTTGTCGACTGGTTTCATTTTTTCGCTCATTGCTGCTCCTTCAATTCAGGACTTTGCGTCCAGGCGCACGACTTTAGCGCCGATCTCGCCATCTGCGACGGTGATTCTGATATCTTCTCCCGGCTGCACCTGGACGGTGCTGCGCACGACCGCGCCGCCGGCATTGCGCACCAATGAATAACCGCGCTTGAGGACGGCCTGCGGGCTCAATGAGCGCAGCCGATCCTCAATCCCCGCCAGGCGGGCGCGGCGCAGGCGCAGCTCGTGGGCCAGGCCGCGCTCCAGACGCAGCGCCAGGCCGTCCAGGCGCTGGCGGTCGTTCTGAATGCGCCACAACGGCGAGGCGCGTAGCAGACGGTGCTGGCGGTGATCGAAGTCCGCCCGAGCAGTTTGCAGGCGCGCCTGCAGGGTTGCCCCCAGGCGCGCCTCATTTTTATTCACTGCCAGGGACAGGTCGGCCACGTCGGGGGTGGCCAGCACGGCCGCCCCGGTAGGGGTGGGGGCGCGCAGGTCGGCGGCGAAATCGACCAGGGTAAAATCCGTCTCGTGGCCCACGCCGGAAACCACCGGCAGGCGCGAGCCGGCCACGGCCCGCACCACCCGCTCGTCATTAAAGGCCCACAAGTCCTCCAGCGAGCCGCCGCCGCGCCCGATGAGGATCACGTCAATCCCCTCGATGCGGTTGAGGGCGTTCAGGGCTGCCACCAGCTCCGGCGGGGCTTCGGCGCCCTGCACGGCAGCCGGGGCCAGCACCACTTCGGCCAGGGGATAGCGCCGCTGCAGAGTATTGAGCATATCCTGCAGTGCGGCGCCTGTGGCCGATGTAACGATTCCGATCTTGCCAGGCTGGGCGGGAATGGGGCGCTTGCGTTCGGGGGCGAACAGGCCCTCGGCTTCGAGTCGCGCTTTAAGGCGCAGGAATTCCTGGTAAAGGTAGCCCTCGCCGGCCAGGCGCAGGGTGTCGACGTAGAGCTGGTACTGCCCGTCGCGCTCGTACAGGCTGATGTAACCGTGCGCCTCAACCGCCGATCCGTTCTGGAACGGGACGCGCAGGCGCAGGGCGTTGCTCTTCCAGATCACGCAGCGTAGGGTTGCGGTTTGGTCCTTGAGCGAGAAGTAGACGTGGCCCGAGACGGGACGTGAAAGGTTGGATACCTCGCCGGAAATCCACACGTCTTGCAGCACCTCGTCGCTTTCCATAAGCTGGCGCAGGTAGCGCGTGATCTCGGTTACGCTGATGGCCAATTGGGGGAGCAAGGAGGGCTGTTGCATGAATCAAATATACCTTATTTTTTGGGGGCCCTGAATTTTCCTCAAGTGGCCCGGACCAGGTTATCCGTCTCGGCAGCGCGCAACAGGTTACTGGGAACGCCCGGTTCGAAGCACAGATAAGTCTCGCGGGCCTGGCCGAGGTCGGAATAAACGCCGCGGTAGGCAGGCGGGAGGAGCGCCGCGATCTGATACATGATCTCGTCGGTGATCTCCTGGCGCACATCCCGCGACATAGCCTCTCCGTGCGTATCGATGGTGAAAGGATGTCCCACCCGGATGTAGAATGGCGTGCGTCGCAGCCGAAAAATCTTTTTCCAAAAGAGCTCGCCGCCATAATAAGCCATCGGAAGGATGGGAGCACAGCTGCGCAGCGCAAGCAGCACAACCCCAGATTTGCCCTGTGCCAGTTGGCCCACATAGCTGCGCGTGCCCTCAGGAGATACGGCGATGATCCTGCGATCCTTCATCGCCTGCACCGCGGCGTTGAGGGCGCCCAGGTCAACCTCACCGCGGCGAATGGGGATAGCCTTGTAGATATTGAACAGCCAGGCAAACAGGGGATTCTTCCAGGTCTCTACTTTGGCCCAGCCGGTGAGCGGGCGCGGGTAGAGGTGCGAATAGAGCAGGGGAACTTCAAGTGAATTGATGTGGTTGGCGACGATGATCAAAGGGCCGTTGGCGGGAATTGCTGCCAGCTCGCGGCCTTCAATGACGAAGGCCATGTCGGTTAGCTTTTTCAGGATGTAATTAACGAAAGTGGCCGTTTTACCCATGCTTGTTCGTGCCTCGTTTTGCGCTGCGAATCATTCAACCTGTCGGGTTATGCAGGCGCTACGATCAGCTCAAGCTGGCGCGGCAGGATCTCCAGGCTGAGCTGTGGAGCGGCGGTACACAGGGTCTCCCCGTCGGCGTGGGCGGCCAGCGCGCCCTGGCGCGCCCGCACTATGACCCGGCGCGAGCGAGCCATATGGATGGCCGGGTGGCCGGCCTGCGTCCCGTTCAGGAAGCGCGGGATGAGCAGCATCACCTGCGGCTTGCTCACGGCGCGCCCGATGCACAGGTCAAACAGGCCGTCGTCCGGGATGCCGTCCGGTGCAGACCAGAACCCGCCGCCGAGCCGCCGCCCGTTCATCACCGAGACGAGCAGTGAAGACTGGACCAGGTTCTCATTATCCAGCTCGATCTCGACCAGCGGAGCCTGCATGATGAAGATCGTACGGATGGCAGCCACCAGGTAAGAGGCAAACCCGGTGAGCAGGGGCACTTTGAGCGCCTCGAATCCGGTGACGGCGTCGAACCCGATGCCGACTCCGTTGCCGAAATAGCGTCCCTCAGGATAATCTCCGCCGCTGACCCGGCCGATGTCCACCGTGCGCGTGGTCCCCTGGATCATGGCCCGGATGCTCTGTTCCAGGCCGACCGGCGCGCCCATGCTGAAGGCAAAATCGTTGCCTCGCCCGATTGGAAGGACAGCCATGGAAGGCCGCTTAGCGCCGTTCTGGCGGGCGCGCATGAGGCCGTTCAAAACCTCATTCGAGGTGCCGTCCCCGCCGGCGGCCGCCACCACATCGAAGCTATCCTGGGCGGCCTCGTAGGCCAGTTCGGCCGCGTGCCAGGGACGCTCAGTGCGTACAATTTCAAAATCGAGGGCGTGGTCTTTCATCCGTTTTTCAATTTCAGGGATCCGGCGCGCACCGGCTCCTCTCCCGGCGGCAGGGTTGGCAATTATTCGATAACGAGGCATTAAAGTGACCCTTCTGTGAGACTCCAGTTTCGGTACAACTTAGCTTGATTTAAGTATCAACATGCACTTGAAATTCTTTTGGGCTGTAAAACCATATTTGGTGGATACCCGTGTTTGATGTATTTTTTCGCCAGATATGGGGGTGTATTGCAGGCACCCTCCCAAGTGTGGTCTAGAACAGATGGTCTTTAACAACATTAAATCGGGTTTTTCTCTCAGGTTTCTTTAAGGTTGAACTTCTTAAAGATTCACAATCTTTTAGGCAAGCGTAGGCCAAACGCCTTGTCGCAAGGGGGCCTTTTCTGTTAGAATGCTGGTACATGATCTTAGGGGCATTTGATCGGTCGAAACAAAAAGACTGAAAAAGAAAGGTAAAAACCTTCAAACTTAATCCCACTGCATCTTGCAGTGGTTTTGTGTCCCTATTATTTGTACCTGGTATTTATTATACCCGTTACTGGGAGGAGAATGCGATGAACCCGCAACAGGCCTGGCAAGCAACATTGGGGCAGCTTCAGATGGATATGTCGAAGGCTGCCTTCGATACATGGGTTAAAAGCGCCGAACTGGTGAACTACCAGGACAATCTCTTCACTGTGGGGGTGCATAACCCTTATGCCCGCGATTGGCTGGAAAGCCGCCTGGCCACCACGATGACTCGCCAGCTTTCAGGTATGTTGGACCGCCCGCAGAAGGTGCGTTTTATCGTTTGGCAACAGCAAGACGAGGAAATGGAAGAGGCGAGCCCGGCAGTTGAAGAAGAAGCAAACGCCGGACCTGCCCTGCCCAACAATCCAACGCTCAACACGCGTTATACCTTTGAAAGCTTCGTGGTCGGATCCAACAACCGCCTGGCGCACGCCGCCAGCCAGGCCGTAGCCGAAAACCCCTCGCGGGCGTATAACCCGCTCTACGTGTACGGCGGCGTGGGACTGGGCAAGACCCACCTGCTGCACGCCATCGGCAACGTAGCTCACCAGGCCGGGCTGCAGGTGATGTACGTTTCCTCCGAAGAGTTTACCAACGACCTGATCAACTCCATCCGCACCCACAACACCCCGGCCTTCCGCGAGCGCTACCGCAGCATCGACGTGCTGCTGATCGACGATATCCAGTTCATCGCCGGCAAGGAATCGACCCAGGAAGAGTTCTTCCACACCTTCAACACGCTTTACGGGCAAAACAAACAGCTCGTCATCTCTTCTGATCGCCCTCCCAAGGCCCTGGTGACCCTGGAAGAGCGCCTGCGCAGCCGGTTCGAATGCGGGCTGACGGTCGACATCCAGGCGCCCGACCTGGAAACTCGCCAGGCAATCCTGAGGGCGAAAGCCGAACGCGCCGGGCGGCAGGTGCCCAACGAGATCGTCGAAACGATCGCCCGCCAGATCCAATCCAACATCCGCGAGCTGGAAGGCGCCCTGACCCGCGTCCTGGCCTTCGCCGACCTGAGCGGGCAGCCCCTGACCGCCCAACTGGTCAACATTGCCATGGCCGACCTGCTGCCGCAGCGCGGCTCGATCCAACCGGCCCAGGTGGTGGACGCAGTAGCCAGTGCTTTTGGGGTGAGCCGGGAGCGCCTGCTCGGGCGCGACCGCACCCAGGAAGTGGCCCTGCCGCGGCAGGTGGCGATGTTCCTGCTGCGCGAGGAGGCCAACGTCAGCCTGCCACAGATCGGTGAGGTGCTGGGCGGGCGCGACCACACCACCGTGATGTACGCCTGCGAAAAGGTGCGAGATATGATCGAGCGCGACGACCACCTGCGCCGGCGCGTCCTGCAAATCCGCGAGCAGCTTTTCGGCCGCCGCCTGGTGGCTTAGAGTCAAAAAATAAATAATTTGCCTGTTTTTTCGGCTGGCGAAGCCAGC
>DBMK01000352.1 GCA_002298885.1 Anaerolineaceae bacterium UBA700 | reverse complement strand
AGCCGCTGCCACCAAAATATGAGACGGAAAACGCCTCTTTTTGCGTTTCCCGCCCCTTTTCTCTCTCTAGACTTTGACTCAAAGAGCCAAACTCCAGGTTTGTATTTAATCAAGCGCGCCAGAAGCCGCGGCGCACCGGGCGCACGTCTTCGGCGGTGACGAAGGCGTCCGGGTCGGTCTCAAGCACCACCGTCTCCACGGCGTCGCGGTCCTTGCGCTGCACGCTGGTGTGCAGCATGGTCACCATGCCGTCCTTGCCGCGGCCCGAGACCTCGGTCACGGCGTAGCCGGCCTTGCGCAGGGCATCCACCAGCAGGGCCCCGCGCCGCGGCGAAACCACCGTGAACTGGATGTGCCCAATGGCCAGACGGTCCTCAATGTACATGCCCACCACGTTGCCGGTAGCAAACCCGGCGGCGTAGCCGATGAGCGCCAGGGGGTTCTTAGCCACCTCTGCCAGGGCGGCGGAGATGGCAATCACGAATACCAGGGATTGGCCGAAGCCCAACCCCCAGGCAATCTTCTTTCGCCCGCGCACTACGAACAACATGCGCATGGTGTCCATCGACATATCGATTACTCGCAGGGCAAAAATGCCCAATGCAATCAAAAATGCTTCCGGTGTCAACCAACTCATTTCATTCCCTACTTCCTGCTTCCTACCCTCTACTAGACTGTCAAATATGCCACTAAACCATTGTAGTGACGACTTTAGTCGTTTCTTTTCCGGCCAGAAACGACTAAAGTCGTCACTACAATGGTATGTTTTAAAATTTGATTGGTCACTACTCTCTATTCGCTACTCTCAAATTTCTATTTTACCGCTTCCTCTTCCTTCACCTGCACCTTCATCGCCGGCAGATACATCTGCGTCACGTACTCTTTAACCATGCGGCGCATGGTGAAAACCGGCGCCAGGGTGCGGATCGACTCTTTGATCCGCCCGATCCAATCCACCGGCAAGCCGTCGGCGGTGCGCGAGGTGTAGTACAGCGGCACGATGCTGTTCTCGATGGTGTCGTACAGGCTCTCGGCGTCGGCCTCGTCCTGCAGGTTAGGATCGCTGAACTCGGTATCGTCGCCGATGCTCCAGCCATTATCGCCGTTGAAGCCCTCGCGCCACCAGCCGTCCAGCACCGAGAAGTTGAGCACGCCGTTGATGGCGGCTTTCATGCCCGAGGTGCCCGAGGCTTCGTTGGGCCGGCGGGGTGTGTTCAACCACACGTCCACCCCCTGTACCAGGAAGCGGGCCACGTTCATGTCGTAGTCCTCCAGGAACACCAGGCGCCCGCCGGTCTTCGAATCTTTTACCGTGCGGTAGACCTGCTGGATGAGCAGCTTGCCGGGTTCATCGGCCGGGTGGGCCTTGCCGGCAAAGACGAACTGCACCGGCATCGACGGGTTGTTGATGATGCGCATCATGCGGTCGATGTCGCGCATGATCAGGTTGGCCCGCTTGTAGGTGGCAAAACGGCGGGCAAAGCCGATGGTGAGCGAATACGGCTCCAGCAGCACCCCGCCGGCGATCACCTGCACCGGGTGCATCGTGCCGCTGAGCCAGCTCTGGCGGATGCGCTCGTTGGCGAAGACCAGCAGCTTGCGCTTGAGGTGGCGCCGCACCGCCCACAGCTCGCCGTCGGGGATGTTCTCGATCTGGGCCCAGAAATCGGGATCGTCCTGGTGCTTGATCCAGTCCGGCCCCAGGTAGCGCTCGAACAGCAGGCGCATGCGCCGCGCCAACCACGATCCGGCGTGCACCGAATTGGTGATGTGGGTGATCGGCACGTCGTCCTCACGGCGCTCGGGCCACATCCAGTGCCACATGCGCCGTGACACCTGCCCGTGCAGCTCGGACACGGCGTTGCGGTGCTGCGAGAGCTTGAGCGCCAGCACCGGCATGACGAAGCTGTCACCCCAGGCCTGCGTCTGCTTGCCCAGGTCGATGAACTCGTCGTGCGACAGCCCCAACTGCGGCCAGATGTTGGCGAAATACTTGTCCACCAGCCACAGCGGGAACTGGTCGTTGCCCGCCGGCACCGGGGTATGCGTGGTGAAGACGTCCGACTCGCTGACCTTGGCGGTGGCCTTGGCATAGGTGCTGCCGGCCTTCATGTATTCGATCACCCGCTCCAGCGAAAGGAAGGCCGAGTGGCCCTCGTTCATGTGCCAGACATCGGGAGTGAAGCCCAACTGGCGCAGGGCGCGCACGCCGCCCATGCCCAGCAGGATCTCCTGCGAGATGCGGATCTCCAGGTCGTTGGAATACAGGCGCGCCGTGAGCTGGCGGTCGTTGGGCGAATTCTCGTCCAGGTTGCTGTCCAGCAGGTACAGCGAGACGCGCCCCACCTGCACCTGCCAGATGCGGGCTGCCACGTTGCGCCCGGGCAGCTCGATGCTGATCGTCACCGGGGTCCCGTCCTCGTAGCTGAGCGGGATGACCGGCATCTGCTCGAAATCGAAGACCACGTTGCGCGTCTCCTGCCAGCCGTCCTCGGTGATGCGCTGGGCGAAGTAACCCTGGTTGTAGATGAACCCGATCGCCACCAGGGGCAGGCCCAGGTCGCTGGCTTCCTTCAAGTGGTCGCCCGCCAGCACGCCCAACCCGCCGGCGTAAACCGGGATGGACTCGTGCAGGCCGAACTCAAAGGAAAAATAAGCAATCTGTTTATTGATCAGTTTGGGGTAAGTGGTTTTGTACCAGGTCTCGTCGGCCCGGAGGTAATTGTCGAAATTGCGCATCACCTTGTCGTAGTATTCCAGGTAATAGCGGTCGTTGGTCATGGCGTTGAGACGCGACCGCTCGATCTTGTGCAGGAAGGCAACCGGGTTGTGGTTGGTGCGGTCCCACAGGGGCTTGTCGATCTGCGAAAACAGGATCTGCCCCTCGGGGTTCCACACCCACCACAAGTTGTAGGCCAACTGGCCCAGCCTGCCGATTCGGCGGGGCAAGCTAAAATGATTCGGAATATCTCGTCTGATTGGCAACATAGGCGGCTTCTCTTTTTTTTCAGTTACGGTCAATAAGTAGGGGAATTATTGGGGGTGCCCCCAATAAAAGGGTGGCGAAATGAAAAGCATGTAGGTATAACTAATCTTAATATTTTGCTCCATTTGCAACAAAAGATTATACCATATATGACCTGATTTCTCGGCTGACAGGGTAACGTTACCTTACAGAATCTTTACCGCTTTAAAAAGAGCAAATAAAAGAGGATTTTTGTCAAATTCCCTATTGACTTTGCCTTTTGAATTTCGTATACTCTTACCTAAACATGTACACACTTTCGGCCTCCCTAATCGTAGTAATTATTTCGCTTGCGGTTCTTATTCTTAAGAACCCATTACCGGTTGGGAAGGCCCTCAAGGTGTTTTCAGAGTAATAACCAGCAAGCGAGATTTTTTAGAAGAAAACCAGAGCCACCCCAACCGGGGTGGCTCTTTTTTATCTTCGCCAAAGGGAGATGCGGTTGTGTGTGCGGCCTCGCCCGCACACACAACCCACCCCCAGCACTGGAGAAAAGAGATGCGATCTCAACAAATCAAGAG